>WQUF01000105.1 GCA_009785875.1 Oscillospiraceae bacterium
TATTTGTTTTATTTCATCTCCCAGTATCGGCAGAAATGCTATTCCTATACATGCCATTAATGCTGCATCTTTGGGATTTCCTCCAAAAATTTTAATTGGGCTGGCCAAAATTTCTATTGTTCTTGTAAGCTCCCTATATGAGAATATATGCACAAAAATATATGTACTGTTCCATACCAGCACAAGCTTAACTCCTGTTAATACTGCTGTCTGCAGGCTGTCAAGCACAATATTAAATATAACAATAATTAAGATTAATATGCTCAGCTTAAATAAAGCAGCTGCAGCTTTTCTAAGATTTATTTTTAAGACTATCATTAACCCTAAATTAACACATGCACAAATTGCCAGCCACCAAACCGGCTGCACTATAAATATACCAAGTGTATATGTTAAAAATATTACAAATTTTAATACTGATTTCATTTATTAATTACTCCAATAATTTTTTCTATTAGTTCTTCCATTGTCCACTTCTCTAGTGTAATATCTATTCCCGCTTCTTTAAGTTTTGCAAGAATCTGGGTTATCGCTGGTATTTTAAATCCGCTTTCCTTCAGCACATCTACATATTCCAATATGTCATTTTTATTAAATATATTAGTAATTTCACCTTCGTTTATAGTGATAATCCTGTCTGACATCAGTATTTCATTAACCACATTAGTCACATAAATTATGGTATACTCTTTTCCCTTCAGCCCTGAAACAATATTATACACATCTTCTTTTCCCTCTGAATCTAGCATGGTTGTAGGCTCATCAAATATGATATACTTCGGATTTATGCTAAGCACCCCCGCAATAGTTATTCTCTGCTTTTGCCCTAATGATAACTCATACGTATTTTTCTCTATGTATTCCTGCATGTTCACTTTTTCTAATCCTTCTTTTATCCTCAGCTCCTTATCTTCCAGCCCTAAATTATTCAGTGCAAATATTAAATCATCATAAACATTATTAAATATAATTTGATTGTCCGGATTTTGAAATACTATTCCCACCATTTTTCTAATATCCAAAAAAGCTTGTTTATTTGAAGTGTTTTTATTATCAATAATTACTTCACCTGCCGTGGGTTTAAGCAGTCCTGCCATTACCTTTGCAAGAGTTGACTTTCCGCGAGCCGTTTTTTCCTATAATGCTTACAACTTCACCTTCATGAATTTCTAAATTAATATTTTTAATGGCGGTAGTGCCGTTTTTATATTTATAATTTACATTTTTTAATTCAATCATATTACCTCCTCTTCCTAACCGCCTGGCTCCTACACTTCCTTATATTAATAGTTCGCATACTTTCTTATATATATAAAAACTCCCTATAATCAGGTTCAAACTGTCAGAATATTTTTCTTTAATTAATAGAGCTGCATCTTCTAATTCTTCCATATATAATTTATCCTCATTTATATATTGCTTTGCAGCATTGTATAAATCTATATTTGATACA
Organism: Oscillospiraceae bacterium; assembly: GCA_009785875.1. Taxonomy (GTDB): domain Bacteria; phylum Bacillota; class Clostridia; order Clostridiales; family Clostridiaceae; genus WQUF01. Next base: position 1,454 of record WQUF01000105.1, read on the forward strand.
TATTTTTCTTTATCAATTCCATTTGTGAAAATAAATATTGCATTGTTATTCTCGCAAAGTCTTGATATTACTGTTTTGTAATCCTTTGTTTTCAAAATTGAAACTATGTACACTTTTTTCGGATAATCTTTATAATACAAATCTATACTTTCTCTTAAATTGATAATTGCACTTTCGTTGTGGGCACCATCAAAAATAATCAAAGGATTTTCACTTAAAAATTCTAACCTAGCTTTATGAATAACCGTGCTTAGTCCTTTTCTCACAGCCTCATCAGATATTTTATATCCTTTGCTTTTTAGTATATTTACGCATTCCAAGCATTCGGCCGCATTTTTTATCTGCGCTTTTCCTTTTAAATTAATCTTTGTATTTTTATATTCTTTGTAGTTAAATATTTGAAAACTGCCGTCATATCTGTAGTTTGATATATCTTCTTCTTTTATTAAATGCAGCTGGTTATGTTTTGCATCACATGCATTTTTGATTATCTCTACTGCATCTTCCTGATAAAAAAACACAGTATGTGAATTTTCCTTTATTATTCCTGCTTTGTGCCCAGCGATCTCCTCTATTGTACTTCCTAGAATATCCGTATGGTCATATCCTATTTTTGTAATCACAGAAACAATCGGGTCTATAATATTGGTGCAGTCCCATGTTCCGCCCATTCCTGTTTCTATTACTGCAATATCGCAATCCTTTTTTGCAAAATAAATAAGTGCAGCAGAGCTTATAACCTCAAACCACTTTACCTGTATTTCGTTTTCCTTATTGTACTGCTCTATTATTTTTGACATAGGACCTATTATTTCTTCTATCTCTTCATCACTGATTTCCACATTATTTATGCATATTCCGTCATTAAACCTGATTAAATGCGGAGATACAAATTTGCCTACTTTGTATCCGGCTTCTATCAGCACATTATTTAGCATTTCGCACACACTGCCCTTCCCATTTGTGCCGGCAACATGAACATATTTCATACTTTTATGCGGACTTCCGGATCTCTCCATAGTATATTCCATGGCTTTTAAAGTCGGGTCTTTTGTGAATTTTTCAAATTGTTCCAGATATTTATTAATGTTCATTCTTCTTCCTCATAAAGATATTTCCTGACAAATGGCCTTAATCCTCTTTCCAGTGCATATATCAAAACTATCTGAATCGGCAGCATTATTGCCTGTTCAGTTATTCTTATAGCTAATATTGCCGTATATGCTTTATTCATTAAAATATACAGCCATAATCCATTCAGCAGCACAGAAATTAATGCAAGCGCCAGAACATTGCTTACTATTATATTTAAAATAAATTTCCATTCTTTTATCTCTTTATTTGGATTTCTATATATCCAAACTCCATATATAAATCCTATTAATGCCGCACTCAGTGTAAATCCGGGAAAATACGGACCAAACGGCATTGTTATTGCCCCTATTAAATCTCCTAGAGCGCCAACAACAACAGCATATTTCCAACCCAGTATTATTGCTGTAAGCATTACTGCAATCAGACTTAGGTTAATTTTTTGTATTGGTGTGCTTATTGTGAAAACTCTGTCTAACAATATGTACACAGCAATTAACAGTCCAGCTAGTATTATTTTTCTTAATTTCGGTATGTAAAATTTGACCATAAAAAATACTCCCCTCTTTAATTTCCCACCATTAATTAAAGAAAAGAGCTGCCAATCTTCTTTATATTTAATAGCGGAATGCGAAAATAAATCAGCGAATATTATTCTTCTCCTGCTATCAACTTCCTGTATAGCAGTTCTTAACTATTTATTTCCTACTCTATTGTTATTTATTTTATCAAAACAAATCGAATAGTTCAATACCATATTTGAACTTATTCTATGCCTTGTTTAATCTGCTTCGTTTACTTCACCTTCATGTGCGCAAGAAACACCTTCTTTTATGCCGCAAATTTTTATAATTTCTTCTTCAGTTTTATCTCCCTGCTTTCTATAATAGTCTGCAATTGCTGACCTTACAGCCTCTTCTGCCAATACTGAACAATGCAGCTTTACTGGAGGAAGCCCATCTAATGCATCTACTACTTCTTTATTTGTAAGTTTCAGTGCCTGCTCTATGGTTTTGCCTTTCAGCATCTCTGTAGACACACTGCTTGTTGCAATTGCAGCCCCGCATCCAAATGTTTTAAATTTTATATCTTCAATAATCCCATCCTTTATTTTTAAATACATCCTCATAATGTCTCCACAAACAGGATTCCCAACCTCTCCAATTCCATCTGCATTTTCTATTTCCCCCACATTCCTTGGATTCGTATAATGGTCTATAACCTTGTCGCTATACATAACCTCTACTCCCTTCTCTATTCTATTATATTTTTTTTATTATTTCCCCTTTAATTAAATTTTTTAATGTAAGAATGGTTGATGAAATTTTCCTGCGTCAAATTTCTTTATTTTAAAATTTAGAATTTGAGTAAAGCGAAAATTCTTACTTTCATTCCTACATTCCTACATTTTTACATTCCTACATTATATAAAGGTGACATGTCTCTTAATTTCTGAACTATTTCTGCCAGATTCTCTATCACATAGTCTATCTCTTCTTTTGTATTGTGTCTTCCTATTGTAATTCTGAGCGAACCATGTGCTATTTCATGAGGCAGCCCTATTGCCAGCAGAACATGTGACGGGTCTAAAGAGCCTGATGTACAGGCGCTTCCGCTTGATGCACATATTCCCTTTAAGTCCAGATTTAGAAGCATTCCTTCACCTTCAATATATCTAAATGATATATTGGTATTCCCAGGTAGCCTCTGCTCTAGGTCTCCATTAATTTTTATATATGGAATCTTTTTTTTCACTTCTGCAATGTAGTAATCTCTAAGCTCTTTAATATGCCTATTATTCTCTTCCAGATTTTCATATGCAAGTTCTATAGCCTTTCCCAGTCCGACTATTCCTGCAACATTTTCTGTTCCTGCTCTTTTACCTCTTTCCTGATGTCCCCCGGTTATAAATTTATCAAATTTTACACCTTTTCTAACATATAAAGCTCCCACACCTTTCGGTCCGTAAAACTTATGTGCAGATAAAGACAGCAGGTCTACTCCCAAGTCTTTTACATCAATTCTTATACTTCCCACTGCCTGCACTGCATCTGTATGAAATATTACATTATGCTTTTTGGCTATCTGGGCTATTTCTTTTACAGGCTGAATAGTTCCAATTTCATTGTTTGCAAACATAATTGTAATTAATATAGTAGTGTCTTTTATAGCACTTTCCAGTTCTTCTAAATCTATTATTCCATTTTCGTATGCACCTATATACGTTACATCAAATCCGTCCTTTGCCAGGTCCTTGCAGGTGTCCAGCACTGCCGGATGTTCTATTTTAGAAGTAATAATATGATTCCCTTTGTTTCTATTTGCATGTGCCACACCTCTAATTGCTGTATTATCCGCTTCTGAACCTGAACCTGTAAAATATATTTCTGCCGGGTCTGCATTTAAAGCTTTTGCAACTTTTTCTCTGGCATTTTCCATGGCTTTTTTAGCACTTCTGCCTATACTGTATATAGAAGATGCATTCCCATATTCATTTTTTAAATATGGCATCATTTCGTTTAATACTTCCTCGTCTAACTGTGTTGTCGCAGCATTGTCCAAATATATTGTATTCATATCATTTTCATTCCTTCCTAATTTATATTTTTACACTATTCTACTAATCTCTTTTTGGCGGTAATTCTAACACAATTTCTGCACTTTTCGCTCTTCTCATCATAGCAGCATTCCAAATCGCCCAAATCTAAAATCTTATTAATATATTGCTCTAATTTACTTATACTCTCTTCTGAAATTGAATTTTTCATAGCAGCCGCTTCTGTCTCCGCAATAGTTTCGTCAATTTCCAGAACATAGCTTAAAAAAAGTTTTATTATGTCATGCCTTTTCATTATAGATTCAGCAATCATTTTGCCTGCTTTTGTTAATATAATATCTCCATAAACTTCATATTTTATTAAACCTTCTGATTTCAAATTGTTTAGAGCTCTATTAACACTCGGCTTTGAATACCCAAGTCTTTTAGCAATTTCTGTCACTCTCACTTTATTCCCGAGTGCTTGATATAATGTAAATTACTTTTAAATACTCTGCTAATGAATTGGTTAATTTCATATTACTGCCTTTCTTTGTTAGTCTGCGCTAACATTTTATCTTTAATACATTTATTTGTCAATAGTTTTCGCAAATAAATTTATTTCTTTTTTTGTCTTTTTTACTTGCTTTTTTATATTTTTGAATATATAATCGTTTTATACGTGAAGTTGGAGGTACATTATATGAGAAAAGGAGCTAATTCCGACTCATCTGCCAAATACAAAATTATAGGCGTAGATGATGAATCTGGAATCTTGGATTCTCTTGGTGTCTACTTAACTAAAGCGGGATATATTTTTGTTGGAATCTCAAATCCGGTAGAAGCTATAGAAAGAATTAAAATTGAACACTTTGATTTAATGCTTCTAGATTTTATTATGACCCCATTTCATGGCGACCAGGTAGTTGAAAAAATACGTCAGTTTGATACAGAGTTGTATATACTATTACTTACCGGTCACAAAGATTTAGCTCCCCCTCTTGAAACAATTAAAAGATTGGACATACAAGGTTATTGTGAAAAAAGCGATAAATTTGACCAGCTGCTATTATTGATAGAATCTGGTATAAAAGCTATTTCACAAATGGAAATGATAAAGGATATTAATGACAAATTAAAAGATACATATGACAAGCTTGAACAGGCATATATGGAAAGCATCGAAACTTTAAGATATACTGTTGAAGCTAAAGATACATACACTAGAGGCCATTCTGATAGAGTTTCTGCATTCTCTGTTTTGATTGGTAAAAAAGCAGGATTATCTGAAGAAGACTTGAGAATACTTAAAATACGGCGGACTTTTTCATGATATTGGTAAAATAGGTGTTCCTGACCAGATATTACTTAAAACATCCAAACTCGATGACAACGAATACTCTGAAATAAAACATCACCCAGACATTGGAGAACATATTTTGTCTGGTGCGACTATATTTAAAGATATGATTCCTATTGTAAAGCATCATCATGAAAGATATGACGGAAATGGATACCCAGGCAAGTTTAAAGGAGAAGACATCCCTTATTTAGCAAGAATTGCAGCAATTGCAGATGCCTTTGATGCCATGACATCCAGAAGGAGTTACAGAGATCCTCTTACTTTAGACTTTGTTAAAGAAGAAATTTCCAGATGCAAAGGAACTCAATTCGACCCTAAACTTACAGATGTATTTATGGATATTATCGATAATAATTATGATGAAATAATAGCTATACAGAAAAAATATAAAACTGAATAAAGGGGGATTTTTTATTCTAACTCAAGATACTCATTATATGTGCAGTCTCTGTCTATTACTTTATCTTCCTTTATATCTATAATTCTATTTGCAACTGTCTGCATTAACTGGTGGTCATGTGAAGTAAATATCATGTCTCCTTTAAATCTGCTCATCCCTTCATTTAAGGCTGTTATGCTTTCCATATCCAGATGATTTGTCGGCTCGTCAAATATTAGAAAATTGCTGCCTGAGAGCATCAGCTTAGACAATACACATCTTACTTTTTCTCCTCCTGATAATACTTTTACATTCTTTAAAGCTTCATCACCGGAAAACAGCATTCTTCCAAGAAAGCCTCTTACATAGGTTTCGTCCGGGTCTTTTGAATATTGCCTTAGCCAATCTACCAAAATCATATCATTTTCAAATAAATAGCTGTTATCTTTTGGGAAATAGTCTTTAGTTATAGTCTGTCCCCATATTATTTCACCGGAATCCGGCTCCATTTCCCCTGCAATTATTTGAAAAAGAGCAGTTGCTGCAATTTCATTATCTGATAGAATTGCAATTTTATTTTCAGGTTTTATGGAAAAGGAAATATTGTTTAAAACTTTTTCTCCATTTATAGTTTTTGAGATATTTTTCACTGTCAATACCTCTTTGCCGGGCTCTCTATCAGGCTTAAAATCTATGTATGGATATTTCCTGTTGGATGCTCTAATTTCCTCTAACTCAATCTTTTCCAGAGATTTTTTCCTTGATGTTGCCTGCTTAGATTTGGATGCATTCGCACTAAACCTTGCAATGAAATCCTGCAGTTCTTTTATTTTTTCTTCTTTCTTTTTATTAGCTTCTCTTGCCTGTTTTAGTGCAAGCTGGCTTGATTCATACCAAAAGTCATAATTGCCCGGATATACTTTAATTTTCCCAAAGTCAACATCTGCAATATATGTACACACTTTATTTAAAAAATATCTATCATGTGAAACCACTATAACTGTATTTTCAAAGTCAATCAAAAAATCCTGCAGCCAGTTTATGCTTTTTATATCCAGGTCATTTGTAGGTTCATCCAGTAAAAGTATGTCTGGATTTCCAAATAAACTTTGTGCTAAAAGAACCTTAACTTTATCTTTTGCTTCAATTTCTTTCATTAGTTTATAGTGATATCCTGCCGGTATCCCCAAGCTGCTCAGCAACATTGCTGCATTTGCTTCACTGTTCCATCCGTCTAATTCGGCAAATCTTTCTTCTAACTTTGCAGCCTTTAACCCGTCTGCTTCAGAAAAATCTTCTTTGGCATATATTGCTTCTTTTTCTTTCATAATTTTATAAAGCTCGCTGCTTCCCATTATTACAGTGTCCATAATGGTATATTCTTCATACTCAAAGTGATTCTGCTTTAATGTAGAAATTCTAGCACCTTTTTCTATTGCAATTTCTCCCTTGCTTGGCTCTAGTTCTCCGAGACAGCACTTTTAAAAATGTAGATTTTCCGCTTCCATTTGCCCCAATAAGTCCATAGCAATTTCCTCTTGTAAACTTAAGATTTACATCTTCAAACAGCACTCTTTTGCCAAATCTTACTGTTACTCCAATTGAGTCTATCATTTTAGTGTTTCTCCCTTTCATATATAAATTTTTATTAAATTAGATGAGATGCTAGGAAAACAAGCAAAAATTCTTGAAACCATATACAGATATGTTGAAAAGAATTTTTGTGAAGTTTGACAACGCAGATCGCTAATTTAATAAAAATTAAATCATATCCTTTCTTTTAAGCCATAGGAATGCCATCACCGATACTGTAATTGATATTCCCATAACGACAAAAAATCCATATAATTGTCCCCCGAAAGGCACTCCTACATTCATTCCCCATAAACTTGCAACCAATGTCGGCAGCGAAATAAGTATTGTAACTGATGCTAGAAATTTCATCACAACATTTAAGTTGTTTGAAATTATTGATGCATACGCATCCATTGTTCCGCTTAATATGTCGCTGTATATTTTGCTCATCTCTATTGCCTGCCTGTTTTCTATAAGAGCATCTTCAAGTATTTCTTCATCTTCTTCATATAATTTTATATGTTTTCCTTTTAATGTTTTTTCCATTACAAGCTCATTTGCTTTTAATGATGTGGTAATATACACCAAACTGTTTTCCAGACTTAATAAATGTATAAGTTCTCGATTTTTCATTGATTTATGCAGCAGTACAACCGTACTTTCCGCTTCTCTATTAATCTTTTTTAATGAGTCTAAGTAATACACCGCATTTAAGTAAAATATCTGAAGAATAAATCTGGTTTTTTTAAAGGTATACATCCCTTTTATTTTGCCTTTTTCAAAATCTTGTATAATTTTATTCTCTTTTATAGATACTGTAATAAAATACTCATCTCTAACTACAATTAAACCTAATGGTATTGTGATATACTCCTTCTGGTCTCCGTTTTTCTCAATTATCGGCACATCAATTATAAAAAGAGTCATGTCATCTTCAATATCAATTCTGGCCTGCTCTTCCAAGTCCAGAGGATATCTCACAAAGTCTTCTTCTATATTCAGATTTGTACATATGTATTTTATTTCATCTTCAGTAGGATTGATTAAATTTATCCAGGATCCGGGCTTAAATTCCTTAATCTCTTCCAACTTATTTGTTTTCAGGTTTGTATTATACATTTTAAGCATTTCCCATCACCCTTTCTTTCCTTATATTGCTTGCTTTTTTAGCAACCAAAAATTATTATACCACAGATTTTAATAATGTGAACCCCTTTTTACATATTTATGCCATATTTTTAAATCCTTCCCCTATTACCTCCCTTGCATTTGATATTATAATAAACGCATTGGAATCAATTTTTTTGGTTATTTTATTTACTGCAGGCAGCTCGTTTCTGTCTGCTACGCACAAAAGAATTAACTTCTCTTCACCCTGATACATCCCTTTCCCATATATCCCGGTCGTCCCTCTCTTCAATTCTTCTCCTATTTTTTTAGATATCTCCTCAGCTTTATCAGATATAATATACACTGTTTTTGTAAAATCGACACCTTCAAAAAATATATCTAATATTCTGCCGACAATAAATATGGCAATAGCAGAATACAGCCCAATCTCTATCTGCCTGAATACAAGTATATTTCCGAATACTATCACTGCATCAATTATGACCATTACTTCTCCTAATTTTTTCTCCGGGCGAAAAGCTTTTATTATACGTGTCAAAAGGTCGGTTCCTCCTGTTGACCCGCTTGCCTTAAACACTATGGCAAGGCCCAGTCCCATTATAAGCCCGCCATACACTGCAGCAAGCAGTTTATCATTAGTAGCCGGATTATATTGAGAGAAAAAATCAATAAATATGGATAAAAATACTGTTCCAAAAATGGCTTTTATGAATACATCTTTTCCATTTTTTATAAGTGCGATTATAAACAGCGGAATATTTAATATAAGAACTAAAGCTCCAACAGGGAAGCCGAATATATGATTAATTGCTGTAGCTATTCCGACAAATCCTCCTGTTGAAAGCTGATTCGGAAATAGAAAAAATGATGTCGCAAGTGACATGAAAACAGTTCCAATTAATAACTGAACCATTTCTGCTATGAATCTTAAAACTTTATTTGTCTGTTTTATATTATCTATTTCCTCTTTAATACCCTTCATAAAGCTAGTATCTGCAAATAAACTTTTTCTATTAAAAAATTTTTTAAAAAAAACTATTGACAATGTAACAATGTTTTGTTATACTGTCAATGTAGAACAAAACATTGTTGCGTTTGGGAGGTGTTAATATGGATTTGATTTCGAAAAAAGAACTGCTCGAAACCACCGGCATATCTTATGGTCAGCTATATCGCTGGAAAAGAGAAGGTCTGCTTCCGGAATCCTGGTTTATTAAACAATCCTCATATACCGGGCAGGAAACATTCTTCCCAAGAAGTCAGGCTCTAGAACGTGTTAAGGCAATTATGGAATTAAAAGATGCTTGCTCACTTGAAGAAATAGCAAAAATTCTTTCCCCGGAAATGACGGCTGCTGTCTCAAAAGCGGATTTATTAAATGTTGAAGCTCTAAGCAAAGAAATATCAGACATTATAATTTCATATAATAAAAAGGAAGAATTTACTCTATTTGAAGCTGCTTTTATTCTATGGATAAATGACTTGAAGCTGCCAGCTGCACAAATAAAAATTTTAATTATGAGCGGATTGGATGTTATTCAAAAACACAAGAATTATGATATATTCTGCACTCTTTTTGAAGCAGATAATAAATTTTATCTGACATTTCATAAAGATATATTTATATCATTTAGTTCTAATATAAAGGCAGGTCAGACTGTTTCATTAAATGAAGCGGCAAATAATATAAAAATTAAATATAAAGAAATTTTAGGAGGTAATTGATTGTGAATAAGCTTGTAATTGATGGTGTGAGCAATATAGACGGAGGCGAATATGACGAAATATCTATTAAAGGAGTATCTGAATGCAAAGGAGACCTTAAGGCAAAAACCCTTGCAATGGAAGGCATTCTAAAAAGCCGAGGCTCTGTAAATGCGGATTTACTAAACTGCAACGGTATTTTAGAAGTAAAATCCAATATAAAAGCTGAAACTATAAAGCTCGAAGGAATAGTTAAATCCATAGGAAAAATTGAGGCAAATCAAATAACAGGAAAAGGGCTTATTTTTTCAAAAGCCGAAATTTCAGCAGATGTCATTAATATAGAAGGAATATTGAAAGCAACTGAAGTGGTCGGTGACAGCATTACACTTAAGCCATATAATGAAGGTGTTTTAACAAGGGTGTGGAGAAAATATTCTAAGCTTGAGCTAGTAGAGGCTACCACTATACATCTTGTAAGGGCTTATGTGAAAAATGTAAATGGAAAAGATATTACAATAGGTCCAAAATGCAAAGTGGAAAATATCGACTGCAGCGGCACTCTTTCAATAGATAAAACTGCGGTTGTTAAGAATATTACAGGAAATTATACATTGCAAAAATAATTTTAATTTTGAAAGGAAGGATGCATCATGGATAATAATCTTGCAATTGATGTAAGAGATTTAAAAAAATCATATAAAGCCTTAAATGTTTTAAATGGTGTGAACCTGCAGGTGAGGCAAGGAGAAATCTTTGCACTTCTAGGTTCTAATGGATCAGGCAAAACAACAACTATAAAAATATTAACCACACTTTTAAAACCTGATGGAGGCACAGCTGAAGTAAACGGATTTGATGTAGTAAAAAAACCGAGAGCGGTACGAGAATCCATTAGTTTAACCGGTCAAAATGTTGCTGTAGATGAGATTCTTACTGGCAAAGAAAACATGATTCTAATTGGAAAGCTTCGTCATTTGTCTAACGTGGAAGCAGAAACAGAAAGGCTTCTGAAAGAATTTGATTTAACTGAAGCGAAGGATAAAGCAGTATATGCTTACTCTGGCGGCATGCGCAGGAAGTTAGACTTGGCGATGAGTCTGCTTGGAAGCCCGAAAATAATTTTTCTGGATGAGCCTACAACAGGTTTAGACCCAGAAGCACGAATAAATATGTGGAATACAATTAAAAGCCTCGCAAGTTCTGGAGTCACTATATTCTTAACAACGCAGTATCTGGACGAAGCTGAACAATTAGCGGATAATATTGCAATTTTAAATGAGGGGAAAATAATTGTAAACGGCAATTTAGAAGAATTAAAAAAGTTGCTTCCGCAAGGACATATAGAAATGGTAGAAAAATCACCTACATTGGAAGAAGTATTTTTGTACCTTATAAAAAACGAAGGGAGAGATAATGATGAAGATAAAAAATAATTTTAGTGATGCAACCGTGCTTACTGGGAGAGTACTTAAACACAATTTCCGCAGTGTGGACACAATTATAACAGTAATTGCTATGCCTGTACTGATGATGCTTGCCTTTGTCTATATCTTCGGAGGGGCGATGAATTTAGGAGATATAAAATATATTAATTATGTAGTTCCTGGAATTCTGGTTTTATGCGTAATGAGTGCTATTGCATATACAGCGTACAGAATTAATAATGATGTGACAAAAGGAATTTTTGAAAGATTTCATTCTATGCCTATCTCAAAATCAGCTATTTTAGGAGGGCATGTTTTAAGTTCGGTAGTATTTAATATTGTCTCAATAATCGCTGTTTTAATTGTTGCATTTTTATTGGGATTTCGTCCTTCTGGAAATGCACTCGACTGGCTGGGCATTATATTTATGCTGCTATTATTCACATTTGCAATGACATGGATAGCAGTAACTTTCGGGCTTCTGGCAAAAAGCGGAGAAACCTCAGGAGTTTTCAGCTATGTTTTAATGATACTTGCTTTCACAAGTTCAGCACTTGCACCAACTGCCACTATGGGAAAAGGCCTCGCTGCTTTTGCCACATATCAGCCAATAACTCCAATAGTAAATTGTATGCGTTCATTATTTATGGGAGAAGATGTGGGTAATACAATGTGGATAGCAACCGCTTGGTGCATAGGCATTGCAGTGCTTTTCTATATCTTAGCAATGAGAATTTATAAAGGGAGAATTTCTTAAAATGTCTCAAATTTATTAAAAAATAGAAATTATGAACTTTAGCGAAAATTACGCTCTTGTTGTCTTTTTTTATTATAGTATGTGGTAGAAAATTCATTTTTATGGTATAAATATGGTGAATGAAACACCGTGTCGTGTTATCGAGGAGCATAAACCCTATGAAAAAAAGTATATCATGGAAAATCACAATGTTTATTGGGATATTATTAGGGATTATTATTATTATTTTAGATCATATTGATAAATCTAAAATCCTTTTTATTAGTTTCGCTTCAGGATCTATAGGAATTTGGATTATTATATCGATTTTAATAATGTACTTCTCAAGTGACAATAAGAAAATATTTATAAATGTATTAGTATTTCTATGTTCTATGTGTCTTACATATTATGCTATAAAAGACATTATAGATTCTATGATTTCATACCAAACAATATCAAACATGACATCTGGAGAATTAGAACAATTAGGATTAACTAAAAATAGCTGGATAAGTTTTAGTTGGGATAAGTTAATTGTGTGGCTTGTTATTTCGTTTGGTTGTGCGTTTGGTTGTTATGTGTTAAATAAAGTGAAAAAAAGGATATTTATTTATTATATTTTATCAGCAATTCCACTGTTTATTATTTTTTTGGAAGGCATAAATTTTGCCAAAGCAGTAATGACTGGGAGAACAGGATTATGTCCAGCAGTTATAAATTTTTTAGGTGGCATAGTATGTATAGCTTTATTAGTAAAAAATCAAAAGGAATAGGATATATAGGAATATATATACAACATTTTAAAAAGTTAAATAGTAATTTTGCATAGCCTAATTAGTAAATTGCAATTTAATAGATTGGAGGTAGAGTTAAACAATGATTATCCAGAACGTGTATGCGGTATATTTTAGTCCAACAGGCAATTCAAAATCAGTTTTAAAATTAATGTTATCACAGATTGAGAAAACTAAACATGAAATCGACTTAACTCCATATAAAAATAGAAATAATTCATATTCTTTTAGTGAAAAAGATTTATTAATCATAGGAATACCTGTATATGGAGGACGTGTACCTACTACAGCTGAAGAAAGAATTAAATTATTAAAGGGAAACAATACACCAGTTGTACTAGTAATCACATATGGTGATATACATTACTTTAGTGCTATATTTGAACTTAAACAGATTGTGAATGCAAATGGATTTATAACAGTAGGAGCAGCAGCCATTGTTGCAAAGCATAGTGTAGTAGAAGAAATTGCTAGGGATAGACCTAACGCAAAGGAGTTAGAAAATACATTAAATTTTACTAGGCAAATAATACAAAAAATATCCAATTCAACTAAATTTGAAAATATAACACTAAGAGGTAAAAAAATTGCATTTCCACAAAACATGTTACCAATAAAGCCTTATGGCAATAAAAAATGCACACATTGTGGAACATGTGTTAAATTATGTCCAACACAGGCAATAACTAACCCTCGTAAGAAAGCAAGCGTAGAGTGTATTCGATGTATGCGTTGTATAAAATATTGCCCACAAAATGCAAGAACATATGGTGACATAAAAAAGACTATTGCAAAAATATTTTTAACTATTGCAAGTCATAAGGAAAAGGAATCGGAATTTTTTATGTGAATGAAAATTAAATTAGTTATTTCAATAATAAAGTGTACTTAACCATAGGGATATAAGCAAACATCATTAGCAGTCCAAAAAGATAACTTACAATATATATAAGAAAAAGCTCCCTTTACCCTATTATCTATTAACAGGTAAGATCATTTTGACCTTCCATTGAATTGTCTGTGCAATATCTTCAAATAATGGAACTAATGGTATTCATTGAAAGGCTTGTTTAGTGTGCCACTGGGGACTCGAACCCCGACCCCACTGATTAAGAGTGGGGTTAAAAGCCCAGCGACACGTATTTTTTATAATCCAGTTATTACCAGAATTATATGCGAAAAAGACTGAAAAATCAATCCAATTAGACACATTGCCTAAAACAGGATATTAAAGTTTAAAAAATTAGCCGAGAGTTATAGAAATCTATATACTCTTGGCTAGTTTGATACTATCGCAGGCTCTATTGCCCGCAATGTTCTTGTAATTATATTTTAACAAATTTGTTTACAAATGTAAGTTACAATTCACAGCCGATTTAAAATATACATATATGTAGGGGCGAGCAATGCTCGCCCGCTTATTGATTTTTATATATTTATCGTGATATATTATAA
>WQUF01000106.1 GCA_009785875.1 Oscillospiraceae bacterium
AAAGGGAACACCCGTAACCATCCCGAACACGGAAGTTAAGCTTTATAGTGCTGAAGATACTGCAAGGGCAGCCTTGTGGGAAATTAGGTCTTTGCCAGGTCAATCTGGATCTTTAGCTCAGTTGGTTAGAGCAACCGGCTCATAACCGGTCGGTCCGGGGTTCGAGTCCCTGAAGGTCCATTTATGGGGGTGTAGCTCAGCTGGAAGAGCACCTGCCTTGCAAGCAGGGGGTCAGGAGTTCGAATCTCCTCATCTCCACTATACTAAACCTGAATTGTTAATCGATGAGAAAGATTGGTTAATGGTTTAGGTTTTTTTATACAATAAATATAGAAAATCTTCCACAGCTAAGCCGAGTGGAAGATTTTCAAATTAATTCATTTTATAAATATATTTTGTTAGTTGTATTAAAACAAAATAAATTAAGAATTTAGCCTTTGAAACATTTAATATTAAAACCAAAGTATAACCCCTAAAATAACTGACATAAATATTATATCAAGTTTATTCTAAAATGTAGATACCTTTTTGAATTATTAATAAAAAATGCACCAGCGTTAAGCTAGTGCAGATGAGAGTAGAAAATTAGCTTTTTTATAGACTAAGTTTAAATAGTATTCCATATGTAAACAAATACATATCTATATACTTTATAACACATAATATCAAAAATGTATATATAAATATTTTTTGCATTAATATCTTTTTATTATATATTATGACATATATCTTTAGTCTTAAGTAATAAGAAACATTAAACATTTTAATATTATTATAATTATTATAAGAAGATTAAACAAATAGTATATCTAATGTATTATAATTACATAGGAAAAAGGTGTTCGCATGGGGAAATTTAATTATTTGATCGAAAATAATGAGACAAATTTAGACGAAGAGATATTAAATAGAGATTTAGTCGATAATACTCGCATAGCTACAAATTTGAAAATTGAAAAAGATAAGCCAAAGCCATCAAAGAGACCAAAAAGTGAAAATAAATATGATGACTCTTTTTGCGAAGAATCAAAATATATAAGCAAAATCAATTTAGTTGATTTAATGAAGTATACCGATGCATTCGATAAAAATAAATCTTCTTTAAATGACGATACATCATTTAAACCAGCTTCAAATTTGATAGATAAATTCCAAGAAATTAAAAAGACAAAAGAAATGAATATTTCTGAATTAGCTAAAAAAAATCAAATCGGAAGATATGAAGAAAAGATAAACGATATGAGCATCGAAAATGTGAGGAAGCTTGTAAAATTAAAATTATATACAGAAGCTTTAAATATTTGCAATAAAATGATTCAAAAGGACGATGTAGATAATAACGTTTATTTATATCTTGGCATAATCTATTATAGCATGGGAAAGTATGAAGAAAGCATTAAATATTATAACATTGGAATAAAAAATGACGAGGATAATTATAAACTATATAACAATAGAGGCACTTCTTATATAGAGATAAATGAGTATGTCTTTGCAATATTGGATTTTACAGAAGCGATAAAACTAAAAAATGATCTACCTATTATATATGAAAATAGAGCTAGAACATATTTTAAAATCGAGATGTATGAAGAATCATTGCAAGACATAGACAAAGCATTGAGCTTAAATAATAATCAAAAGACGAGGCTAATTAAAGGAGAGGTTTTATGCAAGCTTAAAAAATATGATGAGGCATTAAATGAGTATAATGATATGCTAAAAGATGGGTATAAAGATAACAATATATTTTTAAATATGGCAGAAGCGCATTTAGGCAAGAAGGATTACGAAAATGCCATTATGAATGCAAAAAAGGTCTTAAATTTGAATTCTAGGGATTATAAAGCTTATTATATTTTAGGCAATATTTATTTCAATAAGAATGAGTTTCAAAGTGCCATAAATAGTTATATAAAGGCGGTAGAAATAAACAATTCCTATGGATATGCTCATTTAAAGCTAGGGCTTTCTTATTATAATATAGATGAATATAGAAAATCCATTGAGAGCCTAAATAATGCAGAGAATTTTAGCATGAAAAGCATAGATCTTTTTTCTTATAGAGGGGAAGCTTATCTAGCACTAAATCAATACTATGAAGCTATTAGAGATTTTAATAAAGCCTTGGAGATAGACCCATCTTCTTGTGGTACTTATTTTGACAGAGGAGTGGCCTATACAAATTTAAAAGAATATGATGAAGCTTTTAGAGATTTGAAAAATTCAAAGAGACTGATGGAAAATAGCAATAATTCAGGAAGATACGACGATGTGATTACCACAGTAGATAAAATGTTATCTGATTTAAACGATATTTTTCAGAGTAAAAAAGTATAGGAGAAGATTTCCTTCTTAATATCCATTTTAGGAAGGAAATCTTTTGTTCTTGCTATCGTATCTTCTTTGAATATATTTATTTAAGGAGACCTTTATAAATGCGAAGACTGGTATGGATATTAACATCCCTGGAATGCCAAGCAAGGAATTCCCTACTATTATAGCGATGATTACACTTGCTGGGGATAAACCAACTTTATTTCCTAAAATTTTAGGACCAAGCCACAGGCTTTCAAATTGCTGAAGTACGAGCAAGAATATTATTACAAAGATAGCAGATAAAGGCCTATTAAAAAAAGCTATTACAACGGGAGTGACCATTCCTATAAATGGACCTATATATGGTATTAAATTTGTGATGCCCACAACAACAGCCATGAGGAGAGCATATGGTACCCTTATTATGGTTAAACCTAATGATGCGATTACGCTAAGAATTAGAGATTCAAGCAATTTTCCATTGATGTATTGAGAAAAAACAAGGTGCATGTCTGAAGCGTATTCAATTATGGTGTCTGCTGTTTCTTTTTTTAAAAATGCATATAATAATTTAATCATAAATGATTTAATTTGGTTTTTGCTGCTTAAAAAATAAATTGACAAAAGTATGGATAGGGAAACTGTGAAAAATGCCTGGGCTGTGACAGCTACTGCAGAAAAACCTGATGATAATATTGAGGTAAAATAATTTCTTAACTCATTTCCTAAAATGCTTAAATTATCTGTCAATATTTTTGAAAAGTCAAAATTATTAAATACATCGCTAAATTGTGTGGCTAAATTGCTGATATTATTTATATAGTTTGGAATTTGCTGGGTTAAATCGCTAATGCTTCGTATCACTACTGGGATTATAAATCCTATAGATAAAACAATTAACATGATAAATGAAAAATAAACGATAAAAATGCTCAATTGGGCTTTTATAGAAAAACGCTTTATTAAAAAATTCATTGCAGGATTTAATATATAAGCTATTGCGAATCCATAAAAAATAGGTGATATTATTTGAATAATAACATTAATGCTTGAAAAAGCAAAATTAGTTTGATTTATTATTCTCACCAGGAACAGAGTAATTATGATGACAGGCAAATATCTAAAATATGGAATTTTATTAAACTTCATTTTTACCTCTAATATTTTTTATAAAATACTTTAAAAACATATTAATACATTTATATTTTTATTTCAATAGCGATTAAAATGTTTAAAAAATATGATTTTGGTTAATAATGTAATTTAAAGGAGGTATTATAATGTTTAAGGCTAATAAAATACAAAAAATAATCATAATTGTTTTAGCATTTTACTTATTGGTAATAGCAACTTATATTACTATAAATTTCTCTGCAAAGAGTGTCTCTAATATAGACAAGGGAGATTTAGAAAATTCTAAAATAGTAGTAAATGAAGTTGGTGAAAATAGTTTAGTCACTACTAAAGATACGCTTATCGTGCTCAATATGAAGTTTGATTCAAATCAAGATACTGTTTCTAAAGAAATAAAAGCTGGAACTGAATATGAAAACATGACTAAAAGCGAAATAGAAGTAAAATTTAAAAATTTAGGGTTTACTACTCTAGATGAATTTTCTGATAAAAAAGTAGTGTTTAGCAAAGAGAGCTTTTATCTTCCAGACAAATATATTATAGGCATAAAGGGTGTAAATATATGCATTTATAAGACAGATGAGTATGGAAATTTAAAAGTTGAAAACCAAAGTGATATATTTACCAACATGGATGCTAGTAAATTGCCTGAAAAAGAGAGACAATTTTTATACAAAGGTCATATAAATTACCAATTTGCTACAAAAGAAGAAGCTATTGCCGCATTAGATGATGACTACAGAGAATTCTTTAAACAAGATGAAAAGCCAGCAGTAGCACAGTAAGTGGATATGATATGGTAACTAGAAAAAATAAAAACATAAAGGAAGCCTAAAACTTCTTTTATGTTTTTTTAAACAGGATTAAATCATCTCTGCTTTCAGCTAATTCCTTTAATCTATCTGTAAATCCTGATATGGAAAATAGTATATATTTTTCCCTTCTTGTTTTGTTGTTCCATATCACTTGTTCCTTTTTATTCAAAAGATCGTAAAATACATCTATATCCATGGGCTGCTCTCTGTATTTACATTCTCCAAAGATGATATTATCACCAGTATTATCAAGACCGACGATATCGATTTCTGTGTTACCATTCCACCATCTGCCGATTTTATCGAAGTTTATTTTTTCACTTAAAGACCACATCTCACTCATGCATATGGATTCATAAACATAAGAGACATGATTATCGATGAAATTCTGCTTTATTTTTTCTAGGACATATTTTTTCTCGGAAAGTTCAAGCTTTGATTTCTCAGGATAGATAAATTTAAACCAAAAATTTAAAAAATTATCCTTGATCTTATAAAGACCCATTTTGCTTTTTTCAGGATTCTTTTCAGTTACAGGCACCTCACGTTCCAGTATATCGAGATTTATCAGCGTTTTAAGGTATTTTGTAAGGTTTGTCTGTTTAATCTCTAGATCAGTGCTCATATTTCCCAATTTATGATTACCTTGAGCAATGCTTTTAATGATTGAAAAATAACTCCCTATTTCATTCACTTCATTTTGCAGTAAAAATATAGGTTCTTCAAATAAAAAGCTCTGTTTGTTTAAGATATTCTGTTCAATTTGGCTGAATAAGTTTAATCTATCATCAAACATTTCTATATATTTAGGTACTCCACCAGTTACAGAATAGAATTCTATGAGATCCTTATACTTTAGATTAGTAAAAAATTTGTGATAATGTTTAAACTCAATTTGCTTCAATTTGATTTGACCTGTTCTACGACCATATAATGGGCTGCTATATGATAAAGTTTGAGATTCCATCATATGGATCAATGAACCGCATAATATTACCATGATATTCTTATCTTTCAATAAAGTATCCCAAATTCTTTGAAATATGGAAGGGAAAGCAGCATTTATTTTGCTTAAATATTGAAATTCATCGATTATTAGGATTAATCGTTCTTTGGTAATGCTCTGGCTCAATATTTTAAACAAAATGTCCCAATTATAGAGTTTTGTCTCTAAAAGGAGTTCATTATTTAAAGTTTCAGCGACTATTTTCTTAAATGCGTTCATATTTTGATATTCAGATTCTTCCGAGGCAAGAAAATAGATGTAAGTTTTGTCTTTTACAAATTTTTCAATAAGAGATGTTTTACCAATCCTTCGACGCCCATAAATTACGATAAAAGAGGAGCCTTCTCTATTAAATTCTTTATTTAAAAAATTTAACTCATCTTCTCTGTTGATGAATTCTTTCATTAAAATCACCCAATATTATTATACTTTGAATTATAATAATTTAAAGTATATTCTTTACTTTTTAAGGAATTTTAATATATCGTCAGATATACCAGTCAAATCATGTTTTTTATCTTTTAAAATGACGATTTCAGAATCTTTAACTAAATCTTTAAATCTATTTTGAATTTCATCTACATCGATGGCATCATCATTCTCACCTAAGAATAAAGCACAGGGCATATTAAGCTTTTTTAAATCTTCATCATCAAATAGAGCAATTGGGTCTTTTCTGCTATTAATTCTAGCTTCGATATACTTTTGATAATTAAGCAAAACATCAGGTAAAGGGTTGCCTTCGTTAATAAATCCTAAAACATCATTGATAGCTGATTCTACCTTAGGAAAGACTTTATTTTCAATTACAATTCCAAGAGGTGACAATAAAACAAGTTTAGATACTTTTTCGGCATGATTTATAGAAAATTTAATAGCTGCAAAGGCTCCAAGGGAAGCTCCAATTAAAATAGCCTTTTTAACATCTAAAAAATCTAATACATCAGAAAGCCAATCTGAATAATCATCAGTATCAAAAGAAAGAATTTGATCAGAACTTTTTCCTGGTTCACCAGGGATATCTATAGCATAAACTTTAAAGAATTTGCTAAACACTGCGATGTCTTCAATCCAAAAGCTTGAATTCATGTTGCCAGAGTGCAAAAGTATCAACGGAAATGCTGAATCTTCTCCTGCAGCAATGCAATATGTATCTCCAAAACGGCTCTGAACATTTATATTTTCATATTTTACGGATATCCTGCCTAAAAGCGTGTCGTAATATTTTAAAACCTTATCCTTTGCTTCTTCTGAAGTAAATTTACTCATTATTTATATCCTCCTTATTAAGATTAAGTCCAAATCCTAAATTTTTGGAATTAGTAATATTCCTATTTTCTAAAAAAACTTTTCCAAAAATTCAGCGTATTTTTTACATTTCTCTCTCTTCATTTCTAGATTTTCTCTATTTAATTGTACACTAACTTATCCTATTGACTATCATCTAAGGAACCCAGTATTTCGAAGGGTCTGCGTATTTCGATAAGGATCTACTTATTAACCCTTCTTATTCAGTTTTCTAAACTAGCATCTTTGTAATTGCTCTATATTCCTTGCATTTACTATATTAAAGTTCTTCATATTTATCATGTTCTTTTCTAAATAAAACTTGATATCCTCTT
>WQUF01000107.1 GCA_009785875.1 Oscillospiraceae bacterium
TGACAGGAAAGAATTT
Source organism: Oscillospiraceae bacterium (assembly GCA_009785875.1). Taxonomy (GTDB): domain Bacteria; phylum Bacillota; class Clostridia; order Clostridiales; family Clostridiaceae; genus WQUF01. The sequence goes on from WQUF01000107.1 coordinate 17, forward strand.
ACCGACTAATACACCTGTTGAACTTGCTACGTTAACAGATGTATTATTCATGGACAGGCAAAACGATGTTGCTTTTATCGTTGGAGACACTATATGTTCCTAAGAAAACACTCATCGGAGGTGGTAAATATGCTTTTTACCGAATTTAATATGGAAACTGCTTTACGTATCAGAGGAGAAGAGGAAAGAGAAATGGGAATCGAATTGGGAAGAGTAGAGGGAATCGAATTGGGAAGGGTGGAAGGTTTAAAAAAAGGCAAAAAAGAGAGCAAAATGGAAATGGCAGAAAATCTTATAAAAATAAACCTACCAATAGAACAGATAATTCAAGTTACAGGACTCCAAGAAGAAGAAGTTATGAAGATAAAGATGCGAGTAATACAGTAAAGATCAAAAGTATTAGAAAATGCTTCTAAATGAGAATTTAAAAGAACAGTATGGATGCTATCAAAAAAAATGGTAAATCTATGCTGTTTATTTTTTTGCATCTGATTTTTGTAACATTGTGTGTTAGTGGCTAGTGGCTAGAAAAAAAATTAAGCCCAAAAGCTTAGCAATTGGACTTAATTGAAAATACTAATTTAAGGATTTGTTTAATTATATAAAACACTCCATCATTTAATGGCATCCATCTTAGTACAGATCTCTTCTGATATGATTTTAACCATATCCTGATGCTCCTTTGTAAGATCACGGGTAGATACTATTTTCGATAGAGCCACATCCTCTCCGAGCATCTCTTCAATATTTATGGTATCACTCACTTTACCGCTGAATTTTTCAGTTGCAGAAGTGACACAGCATTTGGAACAGCCTTCGACAGCTATAACAGGATATTCTTTTGCAAAGTTGCGCTCTTCTTCTCCTCCTGCTATATAAAGTGGTAAACACAGGGTAACTGTGCGACCAGGTCTCAGCTCTTCCATAACCCTTCTTGCAGCAAGCCTAGAAATAGTACCTCCTAAACATTCTTCTCCACTGCAGGCGAGAATACCTACTTTTTTTCTAGTCATTGCCCTTTTCCTCCTCATTCAATTCTTTTGCTTTCTCAGCAATTTTTTCAGCATATCCATCTACAATTTGCCATCCATCCTCTGTCAATGCTGTAGCGGTACCGGCATTTTTCCCTCTATGATTGCGCATCTCATCTACTGCCCGATATTTTGCTTTTATAATTCCTCCAGCTAATTCCACACTTTTAAAAGAACAAAGGGCAGGACAGCCATCTATGGTAATGCAATTACAGCCCTTAACTTTTTCTATTGCTGATTCATCTCCTGTTACAAGGTGTGCAAGACAAACTGTTTCTGTTGTATTTGGACATAATTTATTTGTAACTTCTAAAGCTGTTTCTCTCGCCATAAGGCCATAAACTTTACCTATGCCACTGCATGGTATTACTTTAATTTTTGACATGAAATTCATCTACCTTTCGTCTAAGTATTGGGAAATATCCATCGAATTCATAGAGCAAATCCTTGTCGCTTTCAAAATCGGATAGCTCAATTTCTGCGATCCATCCCTGCTCATATGGATTTTCATTTATCAGTTCAGGTGCTTCCATGAGTTTATCATTGATAGCGGTAATAGTTCCACTTACAGGAGATATGATTTCAAACACTGCTTTGCCTGATTCAATGGAGCCAGCATCATCAAACTGCTCGATCTCATTTCCTATTGCTGAAGGGGTGAAAAAGGTGATATCTGACAGGCTCTTTTGCACAAAGTCTGTAACACCGATTCGGGCTTTGTTTTGAGTGACATAGACCCAAACATCGTTTTCATTGAAATAGAAGCCTTTATCCTTTGGAAGGCGAAAAACAAATTTATCTTTCTTATATAACTCATAAGTTAGGATTTCAGGAAATAGTGTGAGGTCATCATTTTCAGCATCAGATTTTTGAACACTAGTTAATCTATCGAATATGATATTTGTAAGCTTTATCTCATTTTCACCCATGCGCAAATCGTTAGAAAGAGCTATATTATTGTTTTTTGCTTCTTCGGTGATGTTTATCTTTTCTGCAATTTTTAAATTCTTTTCAGCTGCAAGCTTGCTGGCACAACGAGTAGGGCATCCATCGATGACTAGCAGAGGTTTCTCTTGGGCTATTCTACTGTATCTTGCATCTGCTACCCGATAGAAAACTGGACATATTATCTCGCTATCAGTTTTTTCCGAAAAAAGCAGTGCTAATTCCTTTGAAACTGAACCTGCGCATTTATCCAGACCATTACAGGGAAGTATAGCAAACGAATTACTCATTATTATTCTCTTCCTTTCTGATTTCTTTTATATGAGCTGTGGTCTCTTTTTTATTTGGGAAGTCAATTGCATCCAGGCCACAAGTTTTACCACAAGCCCGGCAGAAAACCACGCAGTTATTTGGATTCTTTACAATAAACTTTTTCTCTGCATTTTCATCTACTTCAAATACATTATGAGGGCAGAACTTCACGCATTCCATGCAATAATTGCATTTATCGTAGTCGATCCTTGGACACCAATCTATCTTTTCTCTTGAGACTCCCATAAATGTAGATTCAGATTCGCTCATCATTCTTCATCCCCTTCAAATCCCAACTTTTTTAAGGCATTTTCAACCTTTTCAAATGCACTATCTGTTGTCATTTCTCGAATATCCAGCATTACAGCATCTTTTTCGATGTCGAGTCCAGCATCTTTAAAAGATTGCTTGAATAACTTTTTTTGCATGTTAGGCGCACAGGCTGCTATGATCAGTCTCCTATGGGTCTTTAAAAAGTCTGCAAGAAAGCGATCACCATCCTCTTCACAAAGTTGAGGGTGAATAAAACCATACTCCACGGGCAATTCAACCCTCACTCGATTGATGAAATCCCAAATATCCATAGCATGAAATCCTGGGCATTTTCCTGTACATACGCACATGATAAGTCCATATTTTTCCATTAACAAGTACCTCCTAATCTATAATTTATGAATAGCTCTTTTTAATATATCTGAGCAAGCTTCCCAAACAGCTTCACTGAGGGTTGGATGTGGGTGAATCATGTCTGCAAGGTCGCTTGCCTTTGCTTTTAAAGTGATTGCAAGTGTTAGTTCAGAGATCATCTCAGAAGCATTTACACCTAAAATTTGCGAGCCGATGATAGTATTATTTTCATCAGCGATAACCTTAACAAATCCGTTTCGTTCACTTAATGTCAATGCTCTGCTGTTGTTTTTTAAATCAAACCTACCGACTTTTGCCAAGATGCCTAGTTGCGTCGCTTCATCTTCTGTCATCCCTACAGATGCAACTTCTGGATTTGTGTAAATACATGAAGGAACTGCATTATAGTTTACTCTGGTGCAAATCCCCAAAGCGTTTTCCGCAGCCACCTTTCCTTCTGCAAATGCAAGATGAGCTAGTAGCTTGCCACCTGTAACATCTCCTGCTGCATATATCCCCTTTATATTAGTTTCCATGTATTCATCTACAACGATAGCCTTTTTTTCAATATCTAGTGGCAGATTTTGAAACAAACTAGAATTTAACCTTCTACCCACAGCGATTAAAACTTTTTCCGAGGATTTAGTAAATGTTTTTTCACCTTGCTCATAAGAAACAGTAAGTCCAACATTTGCCTTTTGTATTTCTTTTACTGATGCAGACAGCTTAAAGGAAATACCCTGCCTCTTCATGATCTTTAAAAGTTCTGCAGAAATTTCACTATCCTGATCAGGAAGTATTCTGTCTAGAAGTTCAATAACTGTGACTTTTACTCCTAGAGAGTTAAACATGGTGGCAAATTCCAGACCGATGACACCAGCACCGATGATGATGATATCTTTAGGGAGAACATTTAAATTTAAAGCTTCATCGCTTGTAATAACTCCTTTTGAATCAATTCCTTTAATATTTGGCAGTAAGGGAGATGATCCTGTTGCTAAAATCATCTTTTCACAGGTTATTTCAATTGACTCTTCTGAAGTTAGAACAATAATTCTGTGGTTAGATAAAACTTCCCCTCTACCTCTTATGATGGTTACTCCTTTTGCATTGAGGAGCTGCTCTATACCAATGTTATTATTCTTTACTATTCGGCTTTTTAAATCCAAAGCATAGTTCCAGTTAATATTATCCATATGGCTATCTATTCCAAACTCTTTGGATCTTTTGATGAATGAAGCTATTTCAGAGGTTCTGAGGAGAGCTTTTGTGGGAATACAACCTCTGTTCATGCAAACTCCACCTATATCTTTTTCTTCAATTAAAGCCACACTCGCACCTAATTGTGATGCTCTAATTGCTGCAACATAGCCAGCAGGTCCCGAGCCAAGGATAGCTATTTTTCTGTTTAATTTGTTCAATTTTATAACACCTCTCTAAGTGTATATATCATACCACCTAATATAGTAAATAAAATATAATCTCCTTCCAAGCAAGGCTCATTATCCGCCATATATTTCAACACATCAGGGTGCATCAATACTCGAACACCTTCAATTTTGTTTCCCTCTAAATCCACCGGAGTTACCTCAAAATAATCTTTAGGATTCTCAGGTGTTTCCTTTGTTTGCAGTGGTTCTCCGATGAAGCCCGACGGGCCTCTAAATTCTTGTCATCAGCATCCTACAGTATTATCCGCTATTCGGATATGAAACAAACCTCCACTTTCGCAGACTTTCTGATACCACCAATATGACAATTTTTCTGATGTAATGCATATCTTCCTGACCATAAAACGTACCTCCTATTATCATCAATCTATTTACACCTGAAAGGGCTTTAAATATCTAAAATTATTTTACTAAATAATTCTCTATCATTATTATTAAATTTTCTTTGCACAGCCAACGGCGTACTAAATTTATTTTCAGCCACAACTGCTTTCACAACAGCTGCTATCTTGCTCTTCTGTCTTTGTGATCGTTTCTTTTCCTGTAAAATAATTGACAAGATTTTCTGGCATCTCATATGGTTTCTGTTCCATTTGCACTTGTTTTCCATAGAGTACACGCAGGATACCATCGATGATCATTGCAGTAGGAGGCTGTTCATAATCTTTTCCTTCATAAACAAATACCCTGCAATCCACACTGCTACCGCTTAAATCACAACAATCATTGCAATAGCTTTCCTTTAGTTCAGTACAAATGTCTATGCCATTGATGCGGATTGTTGGTGAACTGATAAAACAGTATTGCTCGGCTAATTCTCTTGTTGCAATGTTAATCTTATTGACATTTACAGCATAATTCAAGGTTTGAAATACAGGATTCAAAGCATTTAAAGCTTCATCTAATGTATCTCCAGTTGCTATACACCTTTCACAAGTGTTTAAGTCAAGATATATGAAATCTATTGTTATATCTTTTTTACTCATATAATTGATCTTCCTCTATTTAAATTATACAAAAATTAAAATATTGATTGTACCTAAATTATATTAAACATATAGATGATTGTCAATATGCTGTATCATAGAATTTTATTATCAAAGAAAGCATCATTATAAAATATGCGCATGTTGGGATTAATGTGATAAATTTAGAGAAGTTTTTGGGTTTTTATAAATTTTATGGAAATTATATTAGCAACTATTTATAAGTTTCATATGATATTATATATGGATAGTTATCTATATTGACAAAAGTATATGTATTCGTTATACTCAAAACATATAGATAAATATGAATATGTTTATTTTTAAGTAAAGGGGTGAAAATATGAAGTACTCATATGCTGATTATGCTTTGCTATTTAAGGCTCTATCGGATGAAACAAGGTTAAAAATAATAAGCATGCTGTCAGACAATGAGCTATGCGCATGCAGAATTTTAAGTGAATTTAACATTACGCAGCCTACGCTTTCTTACCACATGAAGATTTTAATGGATTCATCTTTGGTAAATGGAAGAAAAGATGGATCTTGGATGAGATATACGTTAAATAAAGAAAAAAGCGATGAATTAATTTCATTTTTTAAAGATATAACTTCAGGTGTTAATGATTCTTTGATAAAAAAAGAAAACTGTGACTAAATATGAACAAAAAAGATAGCTATATAATCGGCGAAATTAAAACTACAATGGGTACTGTACCTGTTGTATCAACAAAACTTAATTTAAAAGATGTTCTAGGTTCGTGGAAAGTGCGGTGGGGCATTGGCAGGATGAATTACAAAATCAACCCTGGGATTTATGCTATTGGAAATCCTAATAAGTCTTCTCCTGTTTTGATCAGCGCAAATTATAAATTAACATTTGACACTTTAAGGAGAGAGCTTTTAGGAATAAATTGCTGGATTATAATACTTGATACTAAAGGCGTTAATGTATGGTGTGCTTCTGCAAAGGGAACATTCAGCACAGAGGAGCTCTTAAATCGGATTAAAGAAACTGGAATATCAGAGATTGTGTCCCATAGAAAGCTTATCCTTCCTCAGCTGTGTGCATCTGGGGTAAATTCCAACGAAGTTTTAAGAAATTCAGGTTTTTCGAGTTTATTTGGACCTGTTAGAGCCTCGGATATAAAGCAATTTATAGATTCTGGATATAAAGCAACAGAAGAGATGCGCAGAGTGAAATTTTCAGCTTGGGAAAGATTGGTCTTAACGCCTGTAGAACTAGTGGAAGCTTCGAAATTGTCTTTAAAGATATTCGGAGCGATGTTTCTTGTGAATCTGATCGCTAAAAGACCTTTTGGAACTTTAGATTTTATAGCATATGCAGGGGCTGTATTCATTGGAACTACAATTACACCTGTTTTATTACCAATAGTTCCTGGCAAAGCTTTCGCATTTAAGGGGTGGCTTTTAGGTTTATTCTGGATGATGCTCTTTAATTGGTTTAGTGGCTTATTTACTGCTGAAAATTGGCTTCTTTCTGTGGGTTATTT
>WQUF01000108.1 GCA_009785875.1 Oscillospiraceae bacterium
TTATGTGACTCAGCATCTTTGTAATTCATCTCTATTCTTTGCATTCACAATATTTAGATTCTTCTCATCAATCAAATTTTTTTCCAAATAGAATTTGATTTGTTCCTCATCGTAAGCGATTTTACAGTATCTATCCGAATTTTTTGCCTTGAATACATGTTCAAAGTTTAATATCGCATATTTCTTAAAACCAGCTGCAAATTCAAAAAATTTATCCACCAAATGCCTAACAACAGTGAACTTAAAATTAACCTTGTATGGCACCAATTTTTTTGTAGCTTCAATCATGGAAAGCAGTTCAGGGAGTGTTACATTGTCTTTGCACGTTAAAAGTTTCATCATATGGATTGTGTTAATATTCTCAATTCCGAAATTCTCTAATATCATCCTTTGAACATCGTGGTTAACTTTTGCTAAATACCTTGCTGCCTGCAAATTGATCCTTTTTTCTAAAAGTAGCACCATAGCTTCTTCGCACAATTTTTCAAGGCAAAGATAATTATAAACCGTACTCTTAGCAATTAAAAACTCATCTGCTAAAGCTTGAGCTAAGTTAATTTCTGCTCTATAGGTCTTCGTGCGCTTTAAAATGGTGTAACGCTCTATTATTGCCCTCATTAGAACTGTGTGATCTACGCTGCGATATGAATAATTTGAATCAATGATCATAGCTCTAAGGAAATACTCATCAACTTCATCAGGATCTAAGATATAGCAAGGAGCGTATTTATATTTTAAATTATTGTTATGCGCAAACAGATTTCTAAGAGCAGTTAGCCTAGAAGCTCCGCAAATAACAGTATAGTATTCTGTAAGCTTTTCTTTAACCAAGATCAATGGCGTTAGTATTCCCAAAGTTTCGATGGACGAAATCAGTGTTATCAATTGCTCTTTGTTTGGTTTTTTAAAATAGTTCCAATTAGGAGGGCAAGGGATCATCAAATCTATATCAACGTATTGGAAGTTCTTATAAATATCAACTCCATCTACAAAATTTTTAGCTCTTCTAGAAAGGATTTTCTTTTGCCTCTTTCTCTCCATTTCTTCTCGTTCTTCTAAACTTGGATCATTTACAGGGTCGATGATCTCATAAGATGTGATTTGTACAGGGTCATTTTTAATCCTAGCAGTAGGAAACAAGTCCTCTCCATAATAAGATTCAATATTAAAACCCAACGAATTTATATCAAAGCTGCTCATTTTTAACCTCACATTATAATATTTTTACTCAATATTATAATATTTAAGTCTCATCAATATTGTGAAAAAACTATTGCAAAGTTTTGCAATAGTTTTTTATTTTTATCTACAGGAGATGGTAAGATAACCTCAAATTTTAGAATTTACACCAATTTATGTTTATAAATACTAACATATTCAAACACAGGTGTCAAATATCAGTTAGATAAAAATTAAAAATCATTACATGAAATGAAAGTGCTATAATTATAACAAAAACTAAATTTTATAAAAGTATCAATATTTAGTTTCTATACATATTATGAATGGAAGGGAATAAAGTTGATATTGGTTATTACTATAATAAACCATTCTTTATGCTTAAATAGTAGGAGAGGAGACCCATCTATGTATTCGATAAAAGCTATATATGACGGAATTAATTTTAAACCTATTCAACCTATACCTGTAAAAGAAGAATATGAAGTAGTTATTACATTTATTCAACCAATGAAAAAAAATATGGTTGATGTAGATAAATCGGTTAAAATACCATGTTCAGAATTATTAGGTCTTTTGAAAGGTAAAGTTTGGATGGCAGACGATTTTAATGCGCCACTTGAAGAAATGAGGGAATATATGGAATGAAGTATTTACTTGATACTCATGCTGTTATTTGGTTTATCGAAGATTCAACTAAAATGCCTATAAATCAATAACACAAAGACCTTTCTTTGTGTTATTGGTTTTTATTAAAAATTATTTCTCCTTAATTTACGCAAAAGCTCCCTAAGTTCCTCTTCCCTCAAAGCATCCAGAACAAACTGAGCCCCATCGATAAGTCTAAGCTTTTCAAATTTTATCTCATATAGTTTATCATATTCAACTAAATAGTCTTCTGACTCAGAAAAAAATATTACTAAATTATCCACCTTAGGTAGAAAATAGTCGATGCCAAATGTTACAGATATATATGTCCATGAATCTTCCCCTTCAACAATATAAGTATTTGGCTCAAAATATTGATTTTCTATATATTGAACCCGCCTAATTACGTTGAATAAATTATCTTTTAGCTCCTTAAAGTTTTTGCTCTTTTGTTTTAAATATTTATATAGATTTTTATTAAAGTATACTTCTTTTAAACAGCCATATATATAGATGTACTCATTTTCCTTCAATATTTTTTCAATAGAGTTTATAGAGCTTTCAATTTTAGAAAAAATGAATACCTTTGTATATATGCTTTTTAGCTCTTCAATATTTAAAGGTTTTTTATTTCTATCCATAAAAATAGGTTGCATCAAAATACTATTTAGTGCGCTCACCATTTTAAATGCAAGCTCATAGTCTTCTTCACAGGAAAGAGCATTAACCTCTACTTCATAAATTCCTAAATCGTAAGAAATAAGAACACCCTTCGTGGATAGATCAGGTAAGTAATAGATGTATTCATAGCCTTCTCCAAAAAGATCCTTTTGTGATTTATCTCTTAGATTTGCTATTCTCACATTATTATCTAAAAGCTCAAGAATATCTTTATTCTTTATGATTTTACCCGATTTAATTTTAAAAGTTAATGGCATAAAAACCTCCCATATATATTATGAAAAAAACACGCACTAGTGAACCTAGTGCGCGATAAAATTAATATATTCCTGCGCCTTCTTCTGTTTCAATCTCCAGCGCTGAAATTTCTGAATTTTCAGCATCTTGTGAACATTCTTTATTTGCTTTTTCCATCTTTGAAATAGAAACTTCGTATGCCACTTTGTTTATAAACTCGCTCTCCGAAACCTTTTTCTGATACTCCCTACTCTGAAGTCTACCCCAAACTCTAATGTTATCACCGATCTTTAATGTCTGACAAAATCTTGAATTTCTTCCCCATGCAATAGTAGGTATGTAGTCCGATTTATTGTAAGATCTATTAACTGCAACAAGCATGTCCGCAATTTCTCTACCAAACGGAGTTTGTCTATATATAGGTTCTTTGCAAATATAACCATCCAAAAAAATCTGATTTGGATTTTTGCTTTTTTCTGTGCAATAGTTGATATTTCTTGCAAATACAGTAAGTATTAAACGATTAGATCCTTCAACAAATTTATTATATGATCTAAGCTGTCCCTCAACCACAACTTCTGTTCCAATTTTTAGATCTAAATTATTAAGCAACCTTTCAGACACTGTAATAAACAGATCATCTTTTGCATCACTTAATCTGGGAACTTCCATCTCAAAAATATAAAAGCCCTCACCATACATTTCGTGACTTAAAGTAAGTTCAGAATTAACCTTCCCCTCAAGATAAATCTTGTTGTTTAGCATAAAATTGTCCATAGTAACCCCTCTCTCCCTTTGTGCTATAAAAACTGTCCTCAAAATATTATTATTAAGTTTATTATAAAAATATTACATTTTTATATTTTTCTTGTATGGATAAATAATCTATACCTTCTAAAATTCCTAATGTAATCCCCAACATCGATGCATTTAAATCCACTAAATCATCTAATTTACATTGTATAGGTATTTCCAGATTATAAAGTTCTTCCTTTAAAGTAGGAAAAAATCCTTGCAAGCAGTATAAAAACGTATTACTATCTTTATCGATACTGGTATATGTAATATTGTTATTAATACCAAATCCGTAAATGATCTGATTACCTTTAATAATTGATATATCTATATTTAAATCGTTATGTATAAAACAATAATTACACGTAATACTGGATATATTTGTATCATTAAAATTTAAATCAATTATACAATAATCTATATAAGATACGGAATTAAAGTTTTCTATATTTAAGATATTAAATTTAAGTCCTAAAATGTCTACAAAGTTTGTTACTTTCTCTTTAAATAATGCGCCACCCAATATAAATAAGCTTTTTATCATAAAACAACCTCACAAATCATTTTATGATATTTTTAGCATTTATAAAAAATTTATTCTGAGGCATATTTATTATATATTTTTTTAGTATTTTTTTCAATATAAATTATTAACATTTACTAAATTGGAATAAATTTGCATTTACAAAGAATTAGAATAAATTTTTGCTTTATGATATAATTAATATATCATATTATCCCCATAAATACAATTGTGAGGTGTTTAGGCTTTTGATTATCGATAATAAGCTCGCAGAGAACAAGCTTCTTATTCTATATATTCTAAGTTTTTATAAAAAAGCAGTATCTAGTGTAGAGATTAGCGATATAGCTATTGCAAATGATATATTATCATATTTTACTCTTTTAAAATACTTAAAAGAGCTTGAAAGAGATAAATACGTTGTATTTTCGGATTCAAGTGGTAATCTGTACATAAATATTTCTACTTTAGGGATAGAAGTATTAAATTTCTTTATAAAAAGATTAGACGCAAATAAAACTTCCAATATCAAAAATTATATTGAAAAAAAAATTGATTATGGAAATTCACAATCAATTTAAAATAAATCTATTCTTCTAGGAGAAGGGACATTTATGCTTTTAATTTCACTGCCATGTATTTCAATGATTTTATTGTATTTTTCAGAGCATATTAAAAGTTTGCCTTCAAAACCTGCGATGTTATTAGGAGTGAAATTATTTATGGGAATTTTTCTGCTTTCTTTATTTGTTAAATTTATCTCCCACAAAGAATCTGAAAAATAATCGCAAACATAACATAGACCATCTTTGTAATAAAAATCCACAGGTGCATTACATGTTTTATAGTTTTCTAGTTTATTTCCATTTTTCGAATCATAAATATAAATAGTTCCTTGTTCATATTGTTCAAACCCTTCAATAGACATTATATACCTTCCATTTTCAATAAACATGCTTTTAAAAGGATGCTTTTCATTTTTAATAGATAGCTTCTTTTCCCTACTGGTTAGAGAAAAGATTTCAATTTCCTTGCTCTCGTAATTTGTAACCATTATTTCATCTTGCATGTAATCTATATTGAGGGGAAGGTTTGCTGTTTCCAGCATGTACTCTATTTCTCTTTGATTGTTATCAAAGATTATAAGTTTATTTGAGTCACCGCTTAATAAAAAGGATTTTGAATCAACGATTAAAAAGTCTGTGAGATAAGGACCGATATAATATGTCTTGAATTTATCAATTTGCCTGTTTACAAAAGATAATTCTCCTCTTTGCTTCGATATTGCAATAATGCTGTTTTTCCATCTCAATGCTTTTGTTGGACCAAATCCATTTAAATTAAACTTACCATAGGTTCTATAGTCCTTTAGTCCTAAGAAAGTTATTTGATTCCCAGTTTCACTGCTTACCATTAAATATTTCATAAAGACAACCCTCCCACATTATAATATGATCCATTTGCTCACTTTGACATTAAAAAAGCTAATAAATTTGCATTAAGCAATTTATTAGCTTTTAGAATTATAATTTTTATTTTGAATGATAAATGTGTGAGACTTGCACTTATTGCAGCCTAAGTTTTTTAATTCTTCAATGGTTTTAATCCTTTTTTCATGTCCTATTTCATATTTTTCCTTACAATTTTTACAAACATATATTTTAACTCTATTCTTTATTTCACCTGTATATATATTACCTGAAAAGCTTTCTTCTTTAAGATTTTTAGATAAACTAGTTGTGTTTAAATGTATAAATTGCCCTTCGTTTCCTATGATCCCTGCGCCAACATATCTGTTAAAGCCTTTGATTATCTCTATAGGGACGATATTTAAGTCAGTAAATATTTTCATCATATTTAAAGTAAAATCCGGAGATTTATGACCATATGAAAGAAATATAGAAAGCCCTTTTTCTTTTTTCATGGTTTCTAATCCTCTTTTTAAAAAAAGCTTAAGCCCATTTAAAGTGTAAGGGGGATCTGTGAAGAAGGAATCAAATTTATTCTTCAATTCATCTTTCATAGGATATCTTAAATCCAAATTTTCACAAATAATATTTAAATTTAATTTAGCTGAGATTTCACTTATATAATCCAGGTACCTATTATCAATATCTATAACATATATGCATGCTTTATCTTTAGGATCTTCAAATAAGTTTTTAATGATGAGAGATAAAGATACGCTAACCAGATCATCATCGCCGATGCACATTATTCTTTTTCCTATTAAGGAGCTATTTTTTAAACAGTATATCGCTCTTTTTAAGCTTGTAGCCGCTGTGCAATTAGTTTGGTCGATGGTTAAATCTGCTTTAGGCCTATTATCCATTATTTCATTTAAACCGCTCAATATATCGTTAAATAAGGTAATATCATCATCTATTAACTCACTATATACCTGCTTTTTTATTCCTTTGTATTTAAGCTCTTCTTCAACATATCTATTTCCAATACTCGTGAGCTTAATTCCATTTTCTTGAATGACTATATTCTGCTTAATAAATTCCTTTTTAATAGCTGAAACTATTGGGATTGGAAGTTTAATAGCTTGAGCAATATCTTTATTCGATGTACTTCCGCTTAAGTATATTTCTCTCAAAAAAGCCTCTAATATATTTTTGCCTTCTTCTATGTTTACTTTATTATATGCACTTTCAATATAATCTTCCACTCAATCAATCCTTTAAATTTAATGGGCTGTTGCATAATGAATAAACATGCTGACGCATGTTTATTCATTATGCACAATTAAGCTGTAATTCCAACTTATTTTCTAACCACATAGATATTTAGC
>WQUF01000109.1 GCA_009785875.1 Oscillospiraceae bacterium
TAAACCATGCAATTGAGCATAATATAAAATATGATCTGATAGTGTCCAATCCACCTTATATAAAGACAGGTGAGATTAAAAACTTGATGAAAGATGTGAGGGATTTTGAACCAGTTCAAGCTTTAGATGGAGGAGAAGACGGGCTTTCATTTTATAGGAAGATAACAAAAGAGAGTTTATACTGTCTTAAGAAGAATGGATTTTTATGCTTTGAGATTGGATACGACGAAAGATTCGATGTGATGAATATATTAGAAGAAAATGGATTTTCTAATATAGAATGTTATAAAGATTTAGGAAATAACGATAGAGTAGTGTTAGGCCGTTTTAAATAGAATTGGTGACACGGTGTCACTATAAGTGAAAGGGGTGCTTGATATGGCACAGTTAAATATTCTAATAGATGATACTTTAAAAGAAAAAGGAGAAGAGCTTTTCAATTCTTTAGGTTTAAGTTTCTCTTCAGCTGTTAGTGCCTTTGTAAGTCAGGCGTTACGAGAGGGAGGAATACCTTTCATGCTTACAACAAGGGTAGACCCGTTCTATAGCGAGAGCAATATGAAGGTATTGCGACAATCTATTCAAGAAGCAGAAGAAGGGAAATTCGTTACAAAGACCATGGACGAACTTAAGGCTATGGAGGAATGAAAATAAACTTTACTGAGACAGGTTGGAAAGATTATCTATACTGGCAAACGCAAGATAAAAAGACGATAAAACGAATAAATCAGTTAATACAAGATATTGAACGTAATGGTGATTTAATAGGCTTAGGCGACCCAGAACAGTTGAAATATAATTTGAATGGATGGTATTCAAGGAAAATAGATGGTGCAAACCGCTTTGTCTATCGAATTTGCGATAATACTTTAGAAATATCTCAATGTCGTGGGCACTATTAGTGATATTGAAGTTGGGACGTTTTAAATAATTTGTAAAGAGAGTGAAAAGAAAACAATGCTATTAGAGAAATTAGAATTTTTAGAAAATAAATATGAGGAATTATCCATGAAGATAAGCGATCCATTCGTCATGGAGGATCAAAATGAGTGGAGAAAGTTATGCAAGGAGCATTCAGACCTTGAGGATATAATCTCTAAGTATAGAGAATATAAAGCTGCTACAGACGGTTTAAATCAAGCTAAAGAGATGCTTGAAACAGAAAACGATAAAGAAATGCGGGATTTATTGAATGAAGAATATAAATCCTGTGAAGAAAAGATAGATAAGCTTGAAAGCGATCTGAACGTCTTGCTTTTACCAAAAGATCCAAACGATGAAAGAAATGTGTTTATTGAAATTAGAGGTGGAACTGGTGGAGATGAAGCTGCCCTCTTTGCCTCTGATTTATTTAGGATGTATATAAGATACGCTGAAAGGCAAAACTGGAAATATGAAGTGATGAATTCCAATGAAACAGATATAGGTGGGTTTAAAGAAGTTGTATTCATGATAAAAGGAAATAAGGTGTATTCTAAACTGAAATATGAAAGCGGAGTTCACAGAGTTCAAAGGGTCCCTGAAACAGAATCAAGCGGTAGAGTTCACACATCTGCATCTACTGTGGCAGTCCTTCCTGAGGTGGACGAAGTGGATATACAAATAGACCCAGGTGATTTAAGGATAGATGTTTATAGATCATCAGGTCACGGCGGGCAAAGCGTAAATACCACAGATTCAGCAGTAAGGGTCACACATATACCTTCTGGAATTGTCGTTGCTTGTCAAGATGAGAAATCTCAATTAAAAAATAAAGATAAAGCGATTAAGATTTTAAGAGCAAGGCTTTATGAAAGGGCTGAAGAGGAGAGGTCAAAATCAATAGCGCAAGATAGAAAAAGTCAAGTGGGCTCAGGAGATAGGAGCGAAAGGATCAGAACTTACAATTTTCCTCAAAGCAGAGTTACGGACCACAGAATTGGACTTACGCTATATAAACTGGATTCCTTTATGGATGGAGATCTTGATGAAATGATCAATTCATTGATTGCAACAGATCAAGCCGAAAAATTAAAAAAATTAGGTTAAGAATAAATCTTTTAAATTTCCAATAAAATGAAGAATAAGTATTTAATTGGGAGTTTAAAATGTTAATTTTTGCAATGATAACTTCTCTCTTTGGTACGATTATTGGGGCTATAATAGCACTTGCATTTAGAAAACAAGCAAATGATTTTATCGCACTTACTCTTGGTTTTTCGGGAGGAGTAGTTTTAGGAATAGTTTTTTTAGACTTAGTTCCTGAAGTGCTAAAGGCTAGAGGAGTTATTTTTTTATCTTTTTATTTTATCGTTGGAGTAATAATTTTTGTAGCAATTAGGCTTTTAATGACGTATTCAAAATCGGATGTAGCTAGAGTCTCGCTGATGACTGCAATTGCTATTATGCTCCATAATTTTCCTGAGGGGATAATAATGGGTATTGGTTTTTCTTCTGCCAGTGTAATTGGGTTTGAAATGGCAAT
This sequence comes from Oscillospiraceae bacterium, assembly GCA_009785875.1. Taxonomy (GTDB): domain Bacteria; phylum Bacillota; class Clostridia; order Clostridiales; family Clostridiaceae; genus WQUF01. Next base: position 2,465 of record WQUF01000109.1, read on the forward strand.
AATGATTATAATCCACGATATACCAGAAGGGATTGCACTTGTGAGCACAATGATGATAGAAGACAGAGTTAAAAGCAAGTTAAAAACAATGCTCTATGTCTTTTTAACCGAACTTCCAACTGCCATAGGGCTTTTGATAGGTTTAGCATCTGGAGGATTTGGAGAGAATTTTATAAATATGAATTTTGCACTTGCAGCTGGAATTATGAGTTATGTATGCATTGTTGAAATGATACCTGAAGCTTTTATTAATGGCAAATATTTCAAAGATATAATTTTAAGCATCGTTTTAGGATTATTTGTATCGATAATGATAATTTTAATCGTTCGTTAGGAGCAGAATATGGATACTAAAATATTTATAATGAATGAAGATAACATAGATTATGAAAAGATCAAAGAATGTGCAAATGCGATAAGATTGGGAAAACTTGTAGTCTTTCCAACTGAAACTGTCTATGGGCTTGGTGCAAATGCTCTGGATAAGTTCGCCGTAAAAGGCATATTTAAAGCTAAAGGAAGACCATCTGATAATCCATTGATTGTACATATAAAAAATAGAGATGACATTAATTCACTAGTTAAAGAAATTCCTGAAAAGGCAAATGAACTTATGAAAAAATTTTGGCCAGGTTCCTTGACTCTGATATTGAAAAAATCCACAATAATACCTTATGAAACAACAGGAAACTTGGACACGGTGGCGATAAGATTCCCATCTAATAAAATTGCAAGATCTTTAATAGAAATGGCAGGGGTGCCAATAGCAGCACCTTCAGCGAATATTTCCGGGAAAGTAAGCGGAACCACATTGAGCATGTGCATAAAGGATCTTAACGATAAGGTAGATTATATAATTGGTGGCGATGACTCTGAAGTGGGTCTTGAGTCTACTGTTGTGGATTGTACTACTATACCATTTTGCATTTTAAGACCTGGAATCATCACCCTTGAAGAATTAAAAGAGATAGATGAAGGAATTTACTTAGATGATAGCATTATTAAATATAAAGATGAAGATAAACCTAAATCTCCAGGAATGAAATATAAGCATTATGCACCAAATGCTATGGTCTTTATAATAAAAGGAGAACAGGCAAAAGTATTTGAATATATCATAAAACAAGGGGAAAAACTTATAAATAAGGGTAAAAAAATTGGAATTATATGCACAGATGAAACATATGATCAATATAATATATTTAAGAATGTGGTTTCTCTTGGAACACTCTATGATGAAAGAGAAATCGCAAAAAATTTATTTAAGACTTTAAATTATTTCGACACATTAGAAACAGATATTATTTTATCTGAAAGTTTTAATGAAAACAATATTGGACTTGCAATAATGAATAGATTAAAGAAATCAGCAGGATTTAATATCATTAATGTGAGGTGATAATATAAAAATATTATTTGTCTGCACTGGAAACACTTGTAGAAGCGTAATGGCAGAGGGTATACTTAATTTTTTAAGCGTAGATAAAAATGTAATATCTAAATCAGCCGGAATCAGTATCGTTCCAAATAGTGTAGCTTCAAATCACGCAGCTTTTATGTTAAAAACGGAATATAATGTAGATGTTTTAAATAGGAAAGCTGTTCAAATAGAATATGATATGATAAAGGAAGCAGATTTAATCTTAACTATGACTTATCCAATGAAAGTTTTCCTACAAAAAGAATATAATGAATATATAAAAAAAATATTTACCCTTAAAGAATACGCAGGAGAAACTGAAGATTTAAATATATGCGATCCCTATGGAGGAGATCTTAATGCATATGAATTATGCTTTGCGGAGATTGATAAATATATTAAAATATTATTAAAAAAACAAAACTTTTTATATTGATAGGATCCATATTAGATATATTATGTTAAAAATTATCAAAATTCAACAATTATCTGATATTATAAGCATATAATCTTAACTTGAATAATTAAAATGAGGTGGGTTTAGTGCTGTTTTGTGAATATGATTTGAATGTTTTTTTTGATAAAGATAAATATGATATTTTGAGTATTGGAGATATTAGCCTTCCAACTGGTGAAATTGTAGCGTGCGATGTAATATACAATTTAGGTATAAAAGACAACATGATAAAACCATTTATCAATAAAGTGGATCAAGGAAGTTATCCTGTTTTTATTTCAGCCATAAAAAATGGTTCAAACAAAGGGAAATACGCTGCTTTAAAGATAGAAATCAATAAAGAAATTCCTGTGAGTTTTGAGGTCTGTATAAAACATCAAGATGTATTAAAAGATTTAAAACCTGGTGAAAAATATGGATTTAATGTTGAATCTGGACTGGTTTGCATATGCGATACACAGGTAGAAGCCCTCTTTGAAAAGCAAATAGATGAATTTAGATCTATAATTATTGATTTTATAAGCGATAAAAGCAGATGGACCATGTGGAATTTACCGGAAACTGAATTTATAATACCAATGGTTTCAAGTGGGTTTGGGAACGGATACTACACAGCTTACTGGGGGCTTGATAAGAATGATGATGTTTGTAGTTTAATCCTTCAATTTTTGCAAATAAATGAAGAGTAATTTGTTAAGCTAAAGTGGAAAGTATTCTATCTTTAGCTTTTTTAAATTTATACCTTAATTTTTAGTTTTTTGGATATACTAAAGAGTATTAGATGAAATTCTACGGAAGCTTTGCATTCAAGTAGTTAATGAGAACTTTTAATTGACAAAAAAATAAAATATAGTTAAAATGAAAGTTAGTTAATTTGCAGAAATCGGAATAATCTAGGGTTTTGAATTTAGATGATGGAATAATACGAACATCATCATTAAGGAGGAAATTTTTTGAAGAAAGACAAAATAAAATTTATTTCGTTGGGAGGTCTAAATGAAATAGGTAAAAACATTTCCATGGTTGAATTTAAAGATGAGATCATCGTAATAGATTGCGGTCTTAAATTCCCAGATGAGGAGATGCTTGGCATAGATCTTGTAATACCGGATATAACCCACTTAATAAAAAATAAAGAAAAGGTAAAAGGGATTTTTTTAACTCATGGTCATGAGGATCATATAGGTGCTCTACCTTATGTTTTAAAGGATCTCAATGTTCCAGTATATGGTACGAAATTAACCCTTGGAATAGTTGAGACAAAACTTAAAGAGGTGGGACTATTATCATCAGTTGAGCTCAAAAGGGTTATGCCAGGAGATAGGATTAAATTTGATAATATACAAGTGGAATTCATAAGGACGTCTCATAGTATAGCAGATGCTTGTGCGCTTGCAATTCATACTCAAGCAGGAGTATTATTGCATACTGGCGATTTTAAAGTAGATTATACCCCAATTGACGGTCAGTTCACAGATTTCGGGAGATTTGCAGAGCTAGGTAAAAAAGGAGTTCTCATGATGATGTGCGATTCTACAAATGTTGAAAGACCTGGCTATACTATGTCTGAAAGGACTGTAGGTGAGACATTTAATAGGATATTCGCTAAATCACAAGGACGGATTATAGTTGCAACTTTTGCATCCCATATCCATAGAATACAGCAGGTAGCAGATGCAGCTGTCCTTACAGGAAGAAAAGTTGCAGTTTCGGGCAGGAGCATGGAAAATATATTTGATGTTGCAGATAATTTAGGCTATTTAAAGGTGGAACAGAAAGATTTTATCGATATTGATGATATAAATAAATATCCCGACAATCAAATTGCAATTGTTACAACAGGCAGCCAAGGAGAGCCTATGTCAGCTTTATCGAGGATGGCAGCAGGAGATCATAAAAAAGTCTCTATAAAACCTGGAGACACAGTTATTATTTCTGCTACACCGATACCTGGAAATGAAAAATTAGTTACGAGGGTTATAAACCAATTATTCATTAGAGGTGCAGATGTCATCTATGAGGCTATTGCAGATGTCCACGTATCAGGACATGCTTGTAAGGAAGAACTAAAGTTGATGCATTCTTTAGTAAAACCTAAGTATTTTATACCAATTCATGGGGAGTATAAGCATTTAAAAACTCATTGTGATCTCGCCGTAGGTCTTGGTATGGATCCTAAAAACATCATCATAGCAGAAAATGGAGAAGTTGTGGAGGTCAGCAAGGAAGGGATCAGAAAGAATGGTTTTGTATCATCTGGTCAGATATTTGTAGATGGGCTTGGTGTAGGTGATGTAGGAAGTGTAGTCTTAAGGGATAGGAAGCATTTATCCCAGGATGGAATTTTAACTGTTGTTGTAACCATGGATAAAGGCAACAGCAGCGTTATTGCAGGTCCTGATATAATATCAAGAGGATTTGTATATGTGAGAGAATCAGAGGATTTAATGGAAGAAGCCCGAGAATTAGTTAAAACTACTTTAAAAGAATGTGAGGAAAACAAGGTTAAAGATTGG
>WQUF01000110.1 GCA_009785875.1 Oscillospiraceae bacterium
TATTTAAGCGAAGATGGAGAGAACGGTTACCCAGGGAATTTAAATATGGAAGTCACATATACATTAACAAAAGATGGAGAATTTAGCATTGAGTATAGAGGAGTATCTGATGAAGACACTATTTTAAATCCTACAAATCACACATATTTTAATTTAAGCGGAAATGCTAAGAGGGTTATCAAAGATCATATTTTAAAAGTCAATTCAGACTCTTTTATAGAAGTAAACCAAGAATTAATTCCAACTGGAAAAATTTTAGATGTTAAAAATACACCTTTTGATTTTAAAAATTTTAAACCTGTTTCTGAAGGAATGAATTCAAATTATGATCAAAATATAATCGTAGGAAATGGTTACGATCATGCATTTATTCTAAACAAAAATAAAAATGATGGATTATATGATATCGCAGTTTATGATCCTGTATCAAAGAGAGAATTAAAAGTAAATACAATTTCTAAATCAGTAGTAATATATACTTCAAATAGCATGGGCGATAATTTTAAAGTAAATGGGAGAAATAGCGAAAAGTATTTAGGAATATGCTTAGAGACTCAAATAGAACCGGATGCCATAAGCAATCCTAATTTTTCAAGTTGTATATTAAAAAAAGGTGAGCAATTTTATTCTAAAACTAGTTTCAAATTCGATGTTAAACAAGATTAAAAAAACTCCTCATTTAATGGGGAGTTTTTTAACTATATTGATATTATCTTAAACATTAATAAGATAAAAATCATCCGGTACACCCAAAAACTCTTCACAAATCCTACCATAAACCTTATCAAACTTCAAATTCTTCAAACTATTATCCAAATAATCAAGCTGAACTATAAAACTCTTATACATATCCTTAAAATCTTCATCTGAAAGAAAAATTTTAAAAAGCACCAATATTGTAAAGACATTGCTCTTTGATTCAGGTATATAATTAAAATAAGAAAAAATATCTATAAAATTTAATTTATATTTAGAGGCAAAATTATACATAGTTAAATTTTCAGTACAAATATTTTTTGCTTCTATCAGTATATTTAGATATTTACTGAATTCAAGTTTAGTTAAGTTTTCATCAATCAAGCTTACCACTTGGTCTTTTTCATCGCTTTTCATGATTGAAAAGAATTTAGATATTTCTTCAAAATTTAATATATTTATTATTGCCCAAAGAGGGACTATACCATATTCGTTGCTAAAATGAGATATTTCGCTATTAGAATTTATCTGAGATAAAATTTTTTGCTTAATAAATTCTAGTCCAATGCCACTATCTATTAAGTTAAAATTGCTTGGCTTTAATGGAGTAATATCTCCGTGGCACTTATAAAAAATTTGATAGATATATGATTTTATGGCAGATTCTACTTTAGATATATGTTTAAAGATGATGGACTTTAATTCTATATCAAATTCATAGAGAGCATATATATTCTCAAAGGTAGTTTTGTCGATAAATTTATTTAATGTCAAGTTATAATCTATTAAGAATGGCTTTTTATAAGCATTTATTATATAATAGAAATTTTCTTTTTTTAAAATGTATTCAATAAATTCATAATCATCAATAGTGAGATTGCATTTTTTTAAAATTGCAATCTGCTTATTTATATGCTTTAAATAAATGGTATCCATATTTTATCTCCATTGAATATTTTATTTAAATTATAGTGTTAAATTATTAAGTATGACTAGAATATATCTTAAAAAATTATATTTTGCTTCTATTATCATATTCCATTTTCTTAAACTGTTACATTATATTAGAAAATACTTATAAATTGTAAGGAGGATTTAATTAAAAAGTGTAGAATATTAATATTAGTTAGTTAGAAGCAATTTTAATATGATTAAGGGGGAAAATCAAATGGAAGTATTAAAGGTTTCAGCAAAATCTAATCCAAATTCTGTTGCAGGTGCTTTAGCAGGTGTGCTCAGGGAAAAAGGCACTGCAGAAATACAGGCTATAGGTGCTGGTGCATTAAATCAAGCAATTAAAGCGGTAGCAATAGCAAGAGGGTTCGTAGCACCAAGCGGTATAGATTTGGTATGTATTCCAGCTTTTACAGAAATTGAAATCGATGGTGAAGAAAGAACTGCGATTAAATTGATAATTCAACCGAGAAATTAAATAGATATAAAAATTTGAGCAGTTATTTGTTTTGGTCTTTTAAAATGGTACGATTTCGTATATAATGACAATATATATATTATATATTGTTATTAATTTATGAGGTGATGATAATGCTTGTTAGAGATGTCATGGTTAAATGCTCCACTGGATTACACGCAAGACCAGCAACACTATTTATTAAAAAAGCTTCTTCATTTAAATCAGATGTTAACGTTGAATTTAATGGGAAAAAAGCTAATGCTAAAAGTTTAATTAGTATATTATCTTTAGGAGTAACTAGCAATTCTATGATTAGGATTATTACTTCCGGAAATGATGAGCAGCTTGCTTTAGAAGAATTGGTAAAGTTAATTGAATCATTAGAAGACTAAAGATTAATTGGATAAAAATATAAAGTAAGTAAATAATAATCTTAATTAAAATAAGATAATGCTTCAGCACTATCTTATTTTAATTAAGATTTTTTTATTTAAGTTTAAATTTAGATACCTGTGTCATTTTTGCAATCAACATGATAAGCGCAACTCCTGCTGCTCCTATAAGTATGTATACAATCCTAGCAAGTATGTCTGCAATACCTCCATCAGACTGCCCGAATAAAAGTTTAATTAAATCTAAACCTAAAAGTCCATATAATCCCCAATTTACTGCTCCAAAAACTGCCATTATTATAGCTATTTTATCCAAAATATTAAATTTATACAAAGAGATTCCCCCTTAATAAAACTACAATATAAATATATTAATTATTATAAAAACCTAGAACTATTTAAAATTATTATTTTTTTATTTTATAGATAGGAGGTTTGTATATGAGAAATATTTATAATTCACCACTTATAAACGGTAATTGCACTAAAGAGATGAGCTATCTTTTTTCAGATGATATGAAATATATTACATGGAGAAAGCTTTGGACGGTACTTGCTGAATCTGAAATGGAATTAGGGTATTCAATAACTCCAGAGCAAATTTCACAATTAAAGGAAAACATTAATAATATAAACTATGAGGCTTTGGAAGAAAATGAAAAAGAGATTAAAAGCGAAATAATAAACAATATTTATGCATTTGGTCTGCAATGTCCTGAAAGTAAAAATATAATTCACGTTAAAGGAGATACTTCTTACATAAAAGATAATGCAGATTTAATTATCATTAAAGAAGCTATTTCAATTTTAAGAGTTAAATTGATCAAAATAATCAATAATCTATTAAATACTGCCATTAAATATAAGGATCTTCCCATATTAGGATATTTTGATTATAGTGGCCAAGGGATTATGACAGTTGGAAAGAAAATTGGATTTTGGATTAAAGATTTGCTTATAGATTATAAAAATTTAGAATATATCCTTTCGAATATTGAGTTCAAAGGCATAAAAGGTCTATGGGGAAATCAATTGGACTTAATGGAGTTATTTGACAATGACAAAGAAAAAGTGAATACTTTGGATAGAATGGTTACAGCAAAGATGGGATTTGATAGAAGCTTTAAATTGTGTGGCAAATTTTATTCAAAGAAGATGATCTCTATTGTGCTGGATTTTTTAAGCCAAATTGGAGAGACAGCTTGTAAATTTGCCAACGAATATAGATTTCTTGAAAGCTTGCGTGAATTTATTGACACTTTGAATACAAGTTACCCAGGATCCAGTAAAAAACATTCAATTGCAGATAGGATGTCTTCGCTGTCTAAAGCTGTGATATCAAATAGCTTAAATGGAGCAATGACATCAATTAATCAACATTATGATGGTGGAAGTGATGAATATATAAATCAAAAAATCTCTATCGCTGAAAGCTTTATGGAAATAGATGAAGTGCTGAATTTATACATGAATATAAGTGCAGATATTGCAATAAATGAAGAATTAATTTTAAAACATGTTGACGATGCAATTCCTTTTATCGCTATGGATAAAATAGTTCAGGCTGCAGTTAAAAATGGGGGAGATAAGGCTGTCATTTCTGAAAAGATGAAGGAAATAATGAGCGATATCATTAAAAGAAGAAATTCTGGTAGACCTGATAACATTTTAATGCAATCCATAATAAATGATGATGATTTTAAAATAAGCGAAGAGCAATTTAAAGAAATAGTAAATCCATATAATTTCATCGGTAGATCCATAGATCAATTAGACGAATTTATCGAAGAAGAAGTTATGCCTATAATCGAAGTAAATAAGCATATTATATTAAATTGAACTTGCAACGTCGTTAAATATAGATTTAACGACGTTATAAAAATTAAGAATATTTTTCTTTTAAAAAACAAATACTAAACATGAAATAATTTTTAGGAGGAAACAAAATGGAAACGGGATCAAATTCTGAATATAAAAATCCAAGTATTAGTTGTTCTGTAAATGAATGCAATTACAATAGCAGCAGTTATTGCACATTAGACAAAATTAAGGTTTCTAAAGATAAAAGAAATGCTACATGCATTGAAGAAACAAATTGCTCAAGCTTTGAAACCAAATAATACCCAAAAATGTTGCAAAATGGCTGTTTATACGCTAAGGCGTATAAACAGCCATTTTGAACTTTATCACGATACAACTAAGCCTGCTTAACATCAGCTTCATTTAAAGACTTATCGTTTTGCTTATAGATATCGATTAGAAAACCACAAGTGGTGGATTGTGCTTTTGCTATGATATTTTTGGATATTTTATAATATCTTTTTTCTTCTTCTAAATGCTTATAATACATATTTACTTTATTTGCATAGCTTGAATTTGAAATAAAATAATCAAAAACAGTCAATTGCCTTTCGATTTTATTTGAAGTAAAGTCATAGCCTTTTTTTACCTTGTTTTTTATCCACCCTTCAAAATATCTATGCTTTTTTAAGAATTTATTATTTACATGTTGTGGTACTGTAACATCCTGTATTAAGTGGAGGCATGCTCCTAAATAAAAATTCGCCACAGAGTAGTTTTTTGCTGCAAAATTCTTTTGCACAATATCATAGTACTTCATGCACTCATCATAAGCGTTTGAAAACCCATATACGCCTTTATGATATTTGTAATGGAAAAAGTGATTTAAACTTTTATAATCCAGATCAACCCATACGGCTCCATTTAGAAGTTCGTCTTTATAATCATTATAGAAATCATATATTTCAGTATACCCATAATTTTTTAATGTATTTAGTGAATTATTTATTATATACTTATGTACAATACATTCCGTCCTTTTAAATCTATTCTTAATAGGATTTAAAGTACTGAATATACTTCTCATTGCAATCCCATATCTCTTTTCAAAGTTAACTTTTCTCATGCTAAATCCCTTTCAAAGTAAAATTAGGATATAAATAAAAAATAAAATATATTTTATTATATCATAGCTTGGTTGTTTTTAATAGTTTAAATTTTTGAGTTTGGGTTTTTTTAAATTTATCATTTAAGATAATATTTGTATAGATATATTGAAATCAATTGAAAAATATGTTAAAATATATAAAAAAAGGAGTAAACAAATGAAGAAAATAATTTTACCTGAAGATTCAATTTTTTTAACAGAAGAAGATACTAAAAATATCGAAGGTGGCACAATTGCTGATATGATGGGAGATATCTATCTAATGACCATGAATAGGATCTTATCTATGATCGGTTCTGCCGTATTTGACCCACTAGATGTGATCAATAGATTTATTAGAAATCTCACAAGCCCTTATGCGTCTTCTTCTATTCCAATCGAAACAAACATAGCCGATAATCAATCTAATAATAGGACAAGCTTATTTTAATAAACGGGGGTTACCCCGTTTATTATTTTGGTTTAAAACTGAGCATCTCTAATATATAATCGACCCATTTCTTTTTATCGTAAACTATTTTCACCTCTGCAGGCATATTAGTCCTTGGGTTTTCTATATTATCATCGAGTTTTATATAAGCTTTATAAAAACTTTGATTAGCCATGACATCTGTGGTAACATCAGAATCTATGCTGGTTATCTTTCCAGAAATATATTTTTTGTTATACCCTTCTTGAAGATCAAAAGATACCTTCACTGGGCAATCTATGGTTATATTTTTTATATAGGCCGCAGGTATCATGGTTATCATATTTGCAAGGCTAGTATCCACACCGTTGATCTTAGCATATACCTTTGATGCATCCACTGTTACTCCTTCAACAACCGGTATCACGTAATGAATGTATCCATTTTGAGGGGACATAACTTTTAAATTATTAGCTTGATTTTGAAGGCTTGAAAGCTTAACATCGTAATCAGATTTTTTATCGGCAATATTCTTTAAATTTGTATTTATATCTATTAGCATATCGTTTTTTAATTTCTGAATTTGGGCACTTATATCAGCTGAACTGGAACCATTATTATCTTGAGCCTGGTACTGGACTAAATAAGCTTCCATGCTGTAATAATAGCTCTTCTCATCGTCTTTATCCACCTGGAATAGATTTTCATTTTCATTTATGCTCTGTATATTCAAGTTGATAAGATCCACCTGTCTCTGCTTTAAATTCCTCTGGTTCACTAAATTCTGCAAATCAGCATTTGTAGTTGAATTACCTGCACTGGTTAAACTCGCTATTTGGTCATTGATAGCCTTCAAATCATTTTTAGCATTCTCTAAATCCTTTGATGCTCCTGACAATGCGTTATTTTTTATGACAGATTTTTGATAATCAGAATTTGAATTGGTTTTAGAGCTA
>WQUF01000111.1 GCA_009785875.1 Oscillospiraceae bacterium
TCAGCTTCTATTTTGCGATCTTCTTCAGATGGGGTTTCAACGCTCCAGGAATCATCTAGTAAGCCAAGCCTTGCTTTCATTTCAAGAACATGGGAAACAGCCTCAATAAGCCTCTCTTTTGGCAGTCTTCCATCAAGGACAGCATCTTCAACGAGCTTGAAATACTCATTTCCAGTGGAGTTAGGCCATAGTATTGCGTCAACACCACAATTTAAGCTTGCTATCATGCGATTATCATAGACATCCCAATCCATAAATCCGCCCATGTCCACAGCGTCGGTTACTATGAGACCCTGAAAGCCTAGCCTATCCCTCAAGAGTTCACTTACAACAGGTCTTGAGACAGCGGCAGGTGCAAAGATTCCCCTGGAATTCATGGACGAATCCATAAAAGGCAAAGCAATATGTCCCAACATAATAGAATACACTCCGCATTCTATTAGCTTCTTATATAGAGCTCCGTAAGAGGAAAACCATTCTTCTTCTGAAAGGGAGTTCACAGTAGTGCAGATGTGGTGGTCGCGAAAATCCACGCCATCCCCTGGGAAATGCTTAGCACAAGCAGCCATGCCATATTCTTGCATACCGTCTATTATGGCTGCAGCTGCATCAGAAACACGGGTTGGATCGTTTCCTAATGAGCGGTTGCTTACAATTGGATTCAACCAGTTTCTTGACATATCCACAACCGGCGAAAAAGACCAGTTTATTCCCATGGAAGTTCCTTCTATTGCTGTATATTTTCCAAAAAGATAATCCAATTTGCGGTCATTTGCTGAACCGATAGCCATCATGTCTGGAAACTTGATCAAATCCTTAGCAACGGAACCGCCACCATGCTCTAGATCACCAGACACTAAAAGCGGTATTTTGCTGACTTTCTGGAAACATGCCACGCAATTTGAGATATATTGGGACATGGTTTTATCTTCAGGCTTTTTCATATCTGCAACAAAAATCGTTCCCACAGGGTGTTCTGATAAAAATTCCGAAACAGCTTTAGGGTCATCAGGTGCAAAAGGAATCCTGCCGATGTGCCATATAGCCGTCTGCCCGATCAGCTCCTTGAGTGTCATAGAGTTTAAAATCGATTGTATCTTTGTTTTTTCCTGAGAAGATACTTCTTTAATCAAAAAATTCACCTCCAAAATAAGGAAAGGCAAGACCCTTACCTTTCCTTTCTTTCTTATATAGTTTCCACATTATAGCAAAGAAATATGCCAGTTACTTGCCGTTTGCAGTTACCCAAGCATCTAATTGTTTTTGAGCTTCTGCTATGATTGTGTCGAGTCCTGCATCTTTCTGTTTTTGCAGGAACTCTGGCAGAGTGGTATCCGGATCCACAGTACCCGTAAACAAAGATGCTTCATACTGCTGATTTACATTGGTCACAGCTGCGATCTCTGTCTGAACGTTGGATGCATCGAATACAAAACCAAGTGCCTTGCTTGGAGTGGCAGAACTGTTCATATCGCTGTATAATTTCCATTTATCAGGGTTTGTGCCTTCAAGTAAGAGGTTGATAAATTGATTACCAAGTTCCCAGTCCGCTCCTGCATAATATGTGACAGTATTTCTATCCTGACCAGCCATCCAGTTTCTCATTCCATCTGGCATCAATTGATAGTGAGTGCCTTCAATACCAAAGTTGACCATGTTATTAACAACAGGATCTGTATTCATCAGTTCAAGGAACATAAGTGCACGCTCAGGGTTCTTGGAGGTCACAGAAACACAGTTAATGGAACCTTGTGCATCGTTGCTGGTAATGAATGGCTGAGTAAAGCTTAGCTGCTCATATGGGAATCCGCTGGTCTTGGACAAATCTGCAGCTACTAGTGGTTTCAATGTAGTAGTGTAGCAGAAACATTTTCCATCGTTATATAATGGACGTCTATCTTCAAGGGTAGCAGCATCTGTGTTGATATAACCTTTTTGATAGAAATCACGCATCGCATGCAGCAAATCCAATGTCTCAGGCGTAGAATTAGGGTTAATTACAGTAAAATCCTTGTTTGGATAAAGCTTTGCCGGAACAGTCTGACCACAGATTGGATCCCAGTCTAATTGAGTATTGGAGTTGTCTGCCTTATCCATAGCGATACCTACCATATCAGGATGCGCAGCTTTAACTTTCTCTAAAACCGGACCTAAATCTGCTAAAGAATGCACAGCCGTCATATCTGCACCAACCTCTGTTGCTATATCTGTGCGGTATATGATACCCCATGTATGCGCCATATCTTTATTTGTAGGAACACCATAGGTCTTTCCATTGACAACAACTGCGTCTTTATAAGCTTGAGGGAGCATTGCGATGGTGTTTGGCATATAAGTTTTCCAAAGATCGCTAATATCTACAAAAGCACCTTTAGCAACTTTAGTTAGATATCCATCCCAGCCTGCTGAAAACATGATGTCAAAATTTTCTCCTGATGAAATCATGACGTTAGTCTGATCACCCCAAGCACCCCAATCGATGGCATGAAGTTCTACACGGCAGTTGAGACCCTTTTGTGTTAGATATTCCTGAAGTTTGTCTTCTACCAATTTTACATCTTTTTGTTCTGTACCTGGATAGTACCATGTCAATGTGACGAATGGAAGATCGGTAGAAGGAGCTGCAGTCGTATCAGTTGGAGCAGCAGTAGTATTTTCTGCCACCGGAGCACTAGTTGTAGTTGGAGCGGCAGTAGTAGTTGTTGAGCTGTTATTGGAACTGCTGCAGCCTGCCAATAATCCACAGAGCATAAGCATAGAAATACCTAGACATAGAATTTTTTTAAGCATTTTAATAATTTTTCCTCCTTGTATAATTTTTTTAATATAATTCCTTTCAAAAATATTTATCAGTCTTTAGCCTTTTATTGCTCCAAGGGTCAGACCAGAGATAAAATATTTTTGGAAGAATGGATAAGCAAAAAGAATTGGCAAAATTACCAAGACACACATTGCCATCCTTGCAGTGAGGTCGGGAACATTGATGATTTCCTGGCTGGTCATCATACCTCTCTGTGCCATATCTTTCAGCACTTGAATTGAAATCTGCATCTTATATAAAAGATACTGCAAAGGCGCAAGTTTCTGATCAGTAACGAACAGCAGTGCCTTAAACCAGTCGTTCCAGTACATAATAGCGTTGAACAGCCCAATGGTAGCAAGTCCTGGCTTTGATAAAGGTATTACTATTTTTGTAAAAATAACTATTTCATTCGCTCCATCTATGTTAGCAGATTCAATGAGAGAATCGGGGATGGACGTTACAAAAAAGCTTCGCATTATAAGTACATAGAAAGGCGTGAACAATGATGGTATGATCATCACCCAAATGGTATTTTTTATATTAAGCATATTAGTGTATACCATATACCAAGGAACCAGACCACCGTTAAACAGCAAAGTAAAAAACACCAAAAACGCAAATAGCTTTCTATAGCGGAAATCTTTCCTTGATATAGGATAAGCATAGAGCGCAATGATGAGCAAACTAACGATACTGCCGACGACAGTGATTAATACTGAAATTCCTGCGCTGCGCACTACTGTAATTGCATCCCGGAAAAGAAATTTATAAGCATTAAGACTAGCACCTCTGGGAATTATACTGAATCCTAAATTTCTAACCAGAGACTCAGTGGAAAATGAGGTCGAAATAACAAGCAGCATTGGGAAAATGCACAAAGCCGCCAAAAGACCGAGAATTATTAGAGCTGCGACATTGCCACCAAGGGACATATCGTTTAATCGTTTAATCTTTTTATGTTTCATTTGAACCTCCTGATTAGAACAGAGCATTTTCGGGACTGCGCCGACGTATAATCCAGTTTGTAGTCACAACCAGTATAAAACCTACCGTTGCCTGATACAGACCAACAGCCGAAGCCATGCCCGGATTGCCTGTAACCCGCAATGCGTTATAAACATATACATCAATAACATTAGTCACCGGATAGAGGATTCCTGAATTCTGCGGTA
This sequence comes from Oscillospiraceae bacterium, assembly GCA_009785875.1. GTDB lineage: Bacteria > Bacillota > Clostridia > Clostridiales > Clostridiaceae > WQUF01. The sequence continues at coordinate 3,976 of WQUF01000111.1, forward strand.
CCTGGAAAAATAGTCCAAAGTCTGCATTAAAGATTTTTCCGATAGCTAACAATGTAAGCGTAATCATCAGAGGAATAAGCTCAGGAACAGTGATGTAGATAGCCTGTCTAAATTTACCTGCTCCATCTAATGCCGCAGCCTCGTAATATTCCCCATTGATTCCGGTGATAGCTGCAAGGTAAATTACAGTACCATATCCGAGATCTTTCCAGACATGAGCAGCTGGAATAATAAACGGCCAATATTTCTGCACGCTGTACCAATTAATAGAGGCAATCCCCAATGGTTTTAGAATCAAGTTATTAATAAAACCTGTGTCTACGCTTAACAGGGAGTATACCAGATAGCTGACTACGACCCAAGACATAAAATAAGGCAGAAAGAGTACGGTTTGGGTAAATTTTGCAAACTTTTTTTGACGGATCTGGCTCATTACCATTGCCAGCGGAACAGCCAAAACAAGATCGAGTATTATAAACACTAAATTGTACAACACAGTATTTCTGGTTATAGTAAATGCGTCTGGAGTTTTAATGAAAAACTCGAAATTTTTGAAACCCGCCCAAGGGCTTTTGATCAAGCTGTCAATAAAACCATTGCCGCTGATTTTAAAGTTCTTGAAGGCCATGACAACGCCGAACATCGGAATGTAGTTATTGATTATCAAGATGACAAGACCTGGAATCAGCATGCATAATAGCAGCCAGTGTTTCTTAATATACTTAAGATGACCCTTTGAGCGTCGTTCTCCTGAACTACCTCCCACGTATACACCTCCAGTATTGTTATTAAATATCATGTGTTTTTATTGTTGCAAATAAGTAACGCAAAAAGTTTCATGTAACATTTTAATTATATTATGTATTTTTGGGCTTGTCAATTTTGTTTTTGGTTCTTTGGTTCTCATTCTTATCTACAAAATTTCCCCTTAAATTGGAATTCTTACTTTTGCATGTTATAATTAGAGGTATACTACGTCTGTTATAGATTGTTAGAATGGAGGAAACTACAGTGGGTCTTTATCTTAATCCATCCAATGAAGATTTTGAAGAATCTTTAAATTCAAAAATTTACGTAGATAAGTCTGGTATTATTGCTTATTCAAATGAAGTGATTAGTACAAAGCAAAAGTATATTTGCATAAGTCGTCCACGCCGTTTTGGTAAAACAATGGCTGCTGAAATGCTAACAGCTTATTATAGTTGTGGCTCAGATTCTGGTGATTTGTTTGCAAATTTAAAGATTGCAAGTGAACCTTCATATAAAAAGCATTTAAATAAATATAATGTAATTTTTTTAAACATGCAAGAGTTTTTAAGTAATTACCATGAAGTTGAGCTTATGATTAAAAAAATAACTGAAAGTATAAATAGAGATATTTTAGAGGAATACTCTGATTTTGATTTTACTTATATAGATAATATTTTAGGTACAATGAAAGAGTTGTTTAAGGTTTCAGGAATACCCATCGTATTCATAATAGACGAATGGGACTCTATATTTAGAGACAAGAAGTCTAATAAAGATTCGCAGGAAATCTATCTGGATTTTCTTAGAAATCTTTTAAAGGATCAAAAATATGTTGCTTTAGCATATATGACAGGAATTTTACCTATTAAGAAATACAAAACACATTCTGCTTTAAATATGTTTCGTGAATTTTCAATGACAAATCCAAAAGAAATGTCTGAATTTGTTGGCTTTACACAAGATGAAGTTATAGCACTTTGTAAAAAACACAAAATGAACTATGATGAAATGGCTGAGTGGTATGATGGTTACTGTTTTTCTAATTTAAAAAATGTATATAACCCTAAATCAGTAGTGGAAGCCATATTTAGTAGACAATTTGATAACTATTGGAGCCAAACAGAAACATATGAAGCTTTAAAAGATTACATTAAAAAAAATTATGATGGATTGAAAGATGCAATCATACTATTATTAGCTGGTGAAAGAAAAAAGATCGATATCAAAAGTTTTACTAACGATATGGTCACATTTGAATCATACAACGATGTTCTCACTTTGCTCATCCATTTAGGATATTTAGGATATGATTTTGAAACAAAGGAAGTTTTTATTCCAAACAAGGAGATTTCTGATGAATTTGAAACAGCAGTAAAAAATGTTGGATGGAATGAAATAAAATAAATGAATATAAAGATAATGCTTTATTAATCGGAATTAACTATGATAAGGATTTTAAAAAACATGAATGTATAATAAAAAAATACGTAAGCGTCAAAAAGCCCACACCCTGTTAAAGGAAAGTGAGCTATGATATAATATTAATATATATGAGTACTAATTTAAATGGGACTGTTGCATCTTGCAACAGCCCCATAATATAAACTTAGTGCGTCTTGAAATAAGAAACAGGATCGGTCTGCCACAGTTTGTAATAGTCGTTTGTCTGCTTCAGGAAGCCGTCAAATCCTGCGTCTGTAAGCATCTTCTCTGCGTCTTGCATTTCTTGAGCTGACAACATACCGCAGCAAAGCTTTTTAGCGTACTGTGTGTTTACGGAAGTATACGCCGCCTGATACGCATCATAGTCATAGCCATACTTTGATTTTGCTTCGGCTTTGTCTGCGTCTGTCCAAGCGATTGAGAACGTGTCGTTCTTCGGAGTTGCGGCACTTGCGTTCCAGTCTTTATATTGCTGACCCAAGTCTTGCGGCTCGCCAACCATGGTATATCTGATGAAATTGTTGCCTAACTGCCAAGCCACGCCGTTTGCTATATAGTTAGAGCCAGAGGTAAGCACAACCTGTTTGTTGCTGTCCAGCGTGTAGTCTGTGCCCTCTTGACCGAATGTAAGCAGGTTTGTGAGCACGGGAT
>WQUF01000112.1 GCA_009785875.1 Oscillospiraceae bacterium
TAAATATTCTTTAAATTCTTTTTTAAAATCCTTTAAATGCTCGTCTAAAACCATTTTTTAACTCCTTAGATTGTGTTTTATGTAAAAAATATATATAATAGTAATCAAATAAATAAAGACGGAGAGATATTAATGAAGATACCAGAAAAAATCAACCTAGCGAACCTGCCGACTCCTATTTTACCTTTATCATATATGAAAAATGAATTAAAAGATACAGAAATCTATATTAAAAGAGATGATTTTTCTGGTCTTGAAACATCAGGAAATAAAATCAGAAAGTTAGAATTTTCATTAAAGGAAGCAATTGATAGAGGATCTACTACGATAATAACTTGCGGTGGCATTCAATCAAACCATTGCCGTACCACAGCTTCTGTCTGTGCATCTTTAGGACTTAAATGCCATCTTGTGCTTAGAGGAACAGGGAATTCAATCGATGGAAATTTATTTTTAGATAAACTATTTTGTGCTGAAATAACATTTATAAACGAGCACGATTATACATATAAACGAAATGAATTAATGGAATCAATTAAAAATAAGTATGAATCAAATGATGAAAAAGCTTATATAATACCGGAAGGTGCTTCAAATGGTATTGGTATGTTTGGATATTACAATGCCTTTCTGGAAATATTAGAGCAGGAAAAAAACTTAGGGCTTGAATTCAACACTATTTGCATAGCTGAAGGCTCAGGTGGAACATACGCTGGTCTTTACGCAGCTAATGAAATCTTAAATAAAAATAAAAAAATAGTAGGGTTTAATATTTACAATAAAAATGCAGATGTTAGAAGCGAAATTAAAAACATCATCGTTGAAGGTATGCAAATCGCATCATCTGACCATGAAATGAATTATGACAACATCTTAATAAACAGTGACTACGCTTTCGAAGGATATGGCATATGCTCCAAGGAGAATATCGATTTTATTAAAAAATTTGCAGCTAAAACTGGAATAGCACTGGATCCTGTTTATATGGGAAAGGCTATGTATGGATTATTTTCTGAAATTAAAAAAGAAAATCCCTTATTTTTAAAAAACATATTGATAATCCATACTGGAGGTTTATTTGGCTTATTCCCTCAAAAAGAGTTATTTTTTTAAGGATTCAAGAAGCAAGGAAAGCTTATATTTCTTGCTTCTTTAAATAATTCTCATTAAATATACTATCAAAAATTTAAACTCTTCAAATTTATCACATGTTTCAGATTTAATTTTTTTCTCATAATTTAAGCACATTTCTAACGCTTCCAAAAGCTGCTTTTTAGTGAATTTATTGCTCTGTATTATCATGTTTTTACAAATATATATATTTAAGTTCAATGATTTAGAAATATATTCCAAGGTTTTGTTTTCACTCACCCCATGCTTTATTAAGAACAATAATCTAAATTGTCTCTCTACAAAGAAGATTATACCTTCAGGTTTTTCTCCTTTATAAATCAAATCATTTAATATACTGATGGTTTCACTAAACTTTTTATTAGATATAGAATCTACTAAATCGAATATATCGTCATCGCTATTTCTTATGCAAATATCTTTAATATGATTTTTTAATATAAAATCATTATCTGAATAGCTTATTAATTTATCTAATTCATTTTTTATAAACATTGTGTCAGAATTTTTATATAGTTCATAAAGCATCTCAAGTTCAGATTTATTTATCTTTTTATTGGACTTCCTTACCAGATCCTCCATGTATTTTATTATTTCGCCTTTCTTCTCTCTTGAATCGTATTTTGCTTCGATTACTTTGCATACTTTAACGAATTTATTTAAATTATTACTAGGTTTATCCCTTTTAGAGTACAATATAGAATAGATTATAAGGATCGTCTTATCAGAAATTTTCGGTATATAGCTTAAAAGTCCATCCACAATCTTTTTATATTTGGATTCTTCTCCTTGTTCTAAAAATGCTGCCCTGAATATTACAACCATTCTGTATGGTGAAAAAAGAGGCAAAGTCTCGCATGAATTTATGATGCCATCTAAAGATTCTATTTTTCTCCCATCAAATTCCACATAATTTAAATCTTTAAGACCATCATCTAAAGCTATATTTTTTATTTCCTCAATTGAAGATTTAATTAGTCCCTCGTCCTGTCCAATCATTATGTAACAATTGCTGAATTTTTTTTCTCTTATATCTTTTTTTATTATGTTTAATCCATTCATATTAATCTCCATCTGCCAAACATAATTTATAAAAATGTAGCTAATATATAAATACAAGTTGTAAAGACCAGTAGCTCTTTTCTATATCTTTTAGTATACTTTAAAGTAGCTATAAAAATAAATACCAGAATATATAAAAGACAAAGTTCTGCATTAAAATCTAAAACAGGCATATCTATATTCAATAAAAATCTCTTAGCTCCATCCAGTGCATAAAACAAATAATTAATTATTTTAGCTAAATAGACTATTATAAAATTAAATTCAAGCAACACAAACATAAGCGAAGATAGGTAGATGATGACGGTATAAAACGGTATTAAAAGTATGTTTCCTATTAAAAAGATGGTATTAACCCCTCCAAACGTTAGCCAGAGCATGGGCAAAATGAAAACTTGAGCAGAAATAGTCATGGCAAGTTCTCCATTAAATTTAAATAAAAATGATGGCAACATTTTAGAAATCTTTTTATTGTACATCAATATTCCTAATGTGGCTCCAAAAGATAACAGAAAACCAATGTTAAACAGATTAAATGGGTTCATCACTAAAATTATCAGTGCCGCAAAATATAACGCTGACTTTGAGTTATAGCTCCTATGGAATATGCTGGACATCTTTGCTATAAAGATCATTATAAATGCGCGAAGGGATGAACTATCAACTCCTGTTAAAAGCAGATATAAAAAAGTCAGTAAAATCGCTGTTTTAACATTGAAAAACCTTTTAAATATGCCAAAAATAAGCACCATATGAAATCCTGACACGCTTAGGACGTGTAGTATACCTAAGGTTTTTAAATCATCCTTTTCACTTTTGCTTATGAACTTATCTTCTCCAAATACTAGAGCCATCACATAAGATGTATTTTTATCTCCTAAATATGGTCTAAATTTATCATATAAATATATCTTGTATTTTCCTATATAGTAATTCAAAGTGTTCTCTTCTTTTATTATTTCATCTACTTTAAAATTGCCAAGAACCCCTTTGAAAGCATCTATTTTATAACTATAAGTCCCTTTTATCAAAACATTTTTACCTTCTAAAGATTCATTTGCAAGTTTTTTAAAATTTCCACTTAAGTATACTGTTAGATTATTATATTGAGCTATATATCCATATGTAGATTCTTTTGAAACATAAACCCAAATTTTATTTGAAAAATGTGTATTTATTATGCTAAAGTAAGAAAAAATAGGCACAATAAAAAATAAGATAAAAATTAAAGTTCTCTTTTTAAAATATTGCTCGTTAAAGGCTAATATAAAGATTAAAATTAAAATGACTATGCACAAATACCATTGTTTTACATATAAACTATAGGAGAAGATTATTCCTAAAATATACATTGAAATAATACCTGTTAAAAATCCCACACATTTCACCCTGTCATTAATATAGTAGTTATATATTTGCCATTTGTTTCAAAAAATAAACTTTTTTATTTAAACTATTTTCTTAGTCTAGTATAATTAATATATGTTTTTAAGAGGTGGTTAATTTGATGTACAACGCATCTTTTTCCGATGCAAAGGATTATTATAAAAATGCACTTAGAATAGGTCAAAGGACATTTTCTAGAGATAAAAAAAATTTACCATCTTTAGATCACGTGATTAAGCACATGAATATCTTAAATGAGATGAATTTAGGAGAAATGGACATACCTTTAAAGAAGATAATAGGTACTCTATCATACTTAAGGAGCAATTCATTTTCATCTGATTATATGCCGCTATCGCCGATGGATACTGAGTTCTGTGATAAATGGGTACACCTTGCGCAATATCACTTAAACGAAGGAATAAGCGATCCAATTAAGGTATATGAATATTTAGGATACTATTATGTCATTGAAGGTAACAAGAGAGTAAGCGTCTTAAAATTTTTTAAATCCTTTTCCATTAGGGCAGAAGTCATAAGGCTCATCAACAGAAAAAATTTAAAGAGCAAATCAAATGCCATATACTTGGAATATATAGATTTTTTTAATAAGACAAAAATTAACTTCATCTGGTTTTCAAGGATAGGAAGGTTTAAAGAGTTATACGATATATTTAAGGATGCAGAAGTACATTATTCTCTATATAAAAGCACAGAGGAAATTAGTTTAAGCGATAAATATAAATACTTAGAAGGAATTTATTTAAGATTTAGAAAAGTATATCACGAAGTGGGTGGAGGAGAAATCTTAATAACCACTGGAGATGCTTTTTTAGAATATATCAAGCTTTATGGGATACCTGATGAAATATCTGATGACAATTTAAAGAAAATTTTAAGAAAATTGCTCCTAGATATCGAATCAATGAGCAGAAGAAAATCTGTAAAATTAGTTAAAAGACCTGAACAGATGAAAAATCACACAAATGTCATAACATCTCTTTCAAATATGATGTCCTCTTTTAAAAAGCTTAATATACTATTTATCTATGAAGATAGATTAGAAGATTCAGAATGGGCAAAGCTTCACGAAAGATCCAGGATTTTTGTTCAAAACTCATTTGGAGACAAAATTGAGACATCCTATATTGAAAATATTAAAATTGGAAACGAAATATACCAGACATTAATGGAAATTTGGGATGATTATGATTATATATTTACTACATCTCCATCTTATATAAATGATACTCTAAAAGTTGCCATTGAAAAAGGAAATGGAAAAAAGATATTTAATTGCTCATGCACGCACTTTTTAAAATATGTAAGCACTTACTGGGGCAGGATGTATGAACCTAGATTTCTATGTGGAATAATAGCAGGTGCTATGACTAAGACAAATAAAATAGGAATCATAGAGTCCTTTCCAATACCTGATGTAATAAATTCCCTGAATTCCTTTGCATTAGGCGCACGTTTTGTAAACCCTTATGCTAAAATAATATTAAGATGGTCAAATGAATGGAGAATTGGAGATAAATCACTCTGTTTATGGGATGAACTTTTAAATGAAGATATAGATATGATATATTCAAAGAATCTCTTTAACATAGATAAAAAAGCAGAGTTTAAGGAATTTCTGTGCACCTCAACTTGGAATTTTGATTTATTTTATGAAAAGATCATATATAATTTAATAACCATAAGGGATTCATCTTTGAATTTTTGGTGGGGCATAGATTCAGGTGTGGTAGATATTCACATGGATGAAAAAAAGATTCCCTATGAAACATTAAAAACAGTTCATGTTTTAAGATCCCAAATAAAATCTGGCTTTTTTAATCCATTTACTGGAGTTCTAAAAGACAATAGAGGAAATATAATTTTAAAAGAAGATATAGAGGCTAGCAATAATCAAATATTATTTATGGATTTTTTATCCGAAGGCATTGAAGGCGAAATGCCAATAATAAACATATAGAGGTGTATTTTGAAGATAATAGTAGATGCGGATGCATGTCCAGTCAAAGATGAAATAGAGAGTTTTGCAAAAGCTAACTCAATGGAAGTTATAATGGTGATCGATACTAGCCACATATTAACTTCTGATTACTCAAAAATCATTGTAGTAGACAAAGGAAAAGATAACGTGGATATGGTAGTAATAAATAACACTTGTAAAGGTGATATAGTGGTCACCCAGGATTTCGGAGTGGCTTGTTTAGCACTTGGAAAAGGGGCGCATGCTATAAACCAAAATGGCTTAATCTTTACAGATAAAAATATGGATAAATTTCTGTTTGAAAGGCATTTATCTAAGCAAGCGAGAAAGATGGGAAAGAAAACTACACATGTTAAAAAAAGAACTAAGATCGATGATAAGAAATTTGAGAAAAGCTTGCAATTATTGAGCAAACATATAAAATAAATAATGTTAATAATGAATAAATATGTGCTAAGCGCACATATTTATTCATTATGCAAAAGTCCTATTATAATCTTCTTCCCAAATCAATTTACTGCTATTCCAAACTCTTGGCGATGTATCCTTATTCGCAAAAGGCTTAACAAAATTACTCAAATGGGAATAGATTTGATCAAAATTTGGTTTATTCTCTACACCTAATATTTGATACATAATATTTTCTTTTTCTGTCACATTAGCCTCCACTATAATATTCAATTGCCCAATCCTTGATGGAATTAAATCGATTCATATTTTCAGACTTAATCGAAAGCCCATCAAAGCTTTCTCCGTGTGAGTAATAATAACCACTAAGTCCTTCTACCAAGGATTGCTTATCGATATGATCAAAATCCTCAAACATATCATTAAACGTCTGATTAACGGAAGTACAGCGAATGTTACCAAAGCATATAGTGTCAATACCATCATATGTATCAACAACATGGTAATTGATATTTTCATACTGGCCCTTTTTTTTTGCATATACATCAATCTTTCTTTCGCTCATATACCCGTTAAAAAGCTGTAAATGTTCTAATGCAGATGTATGGCGTAAAATCACATCATCACTTCCAAGGACCTCCCTATGCCATTCTCTAATTGTTAAAAAGTCTCCACTAGTTAATGATATCAAATGAAGCACCTCCTAATTCTATTATAAAAGTCTTTCCAAACCTATTTATTTTAGTTTACCATATCTTCAATTAATTTTCTAGAATTCCTATTTCATAGAATATTC
>WQUF01000113.1 GCA_009785875.1 Oscillospiraceae bacterium
TAGATGCTATGACAGGACAAGATGCTGTAAATGTAGCTGAAAGTTTTAATAAAGAAATCGATCTAACAGGTTTAATCCTTACAAAGCTCGACAGCGACACAAGAGGCGGAGCAGCACTTTCTTTAAAGACCATTACGAATAAGCCTATTAAATTCATCGGTGTCGGGGAAAAAATGAACGATCTTGAAATCTTCTATCCAGATAGGATTGCATCCAGGATTCTGGGGATGGGGGATATCCTTTCACTTATAGACAAAGTTCAAAGCGAAATCGACGACAAAGATGCTTTAGAAATGAGTCAAAAACTCATGACTAATGAGTTTAATTTTGAAAACTTTTTGGATGGAATGAAGCAGATTAAAAAGCTTGGACCTATATCTAAACTCATGGAGATGATACCTGGTGTAAACAAAGCGCAGCTTTCTGGTGTAGATATGGAGCAGGGAGAAAAGCAACTGGTTGTTATAGAATCCATCATCAGTTCTATGACTACAAAGGAAAGAAAAAATGCGAGTTTAGTGACATCTTCTTCTTCAAGAAAGAGAAGAATTGCGAAGGGTTCGGGCAGGACTATCCAGGAAGTAAATAGATTTTTAAAGGATTTTGAAGAAATGAAGAAAACAATGAAGCAGTTTAAGGGAATGGAAAAATCATTTGGAAAGAGAAAAGGCATGTTTGGAAAATTCCCATTTTAAACTGATAGAGCATATTTAAAGGAGGTGATTCATATGGCAGTTAAGTTAAGACTAAAAAGAATGGGGGCAAAAAAAGCACCATTTTATAGAATAGTAGTTGCAGATTCAAGAAGCCCAAGGGATGGAAGGTTTATAGAATCCATTGGTTATTATAATCCAACAACAGATCCAGCTACTATTAAGCTTGAAGTAGAAAAAGCTGATGAGTGGGTAAAAAAAGGGGCTCAGCCTACTGGTATTGTAAAAAAATTAATTAAATTATCAAGAGCATAATAATTTTATGGAGGAAAATTATGAAGGAATTAGTTGAAATTATAGCTAAAGCACTAGTTGATAATCCCGATAAAGTTTCTGTAAATGAAGTTAATGGAGAACAATCTATTATAATCGAACTGAAAGTTGCAACTGATGACATGGGTAAAGTTATTGGTAAACAAGGTAGAATTGCAAAAGCGATAAGAACTGTAGTTAAAGCTGCTGCTACTAAGGAAAACAAGAGAGTCGTTGTAGAAATCATATAATTATTATTAAACACCAAAGAACTTGGTGTTTTTTATAAAATTTTTAAAGGAGAATTCATTATGGATGGATATGAACTCTTGATGAACAGGAAATCTATAAGAGCTTATGAGGATAGGGGTATTTCTTCTGAAGTAAAAGAAAAGATATTTCAAGGAATCTTTAGAGCTCCTACAGCTGGAAACATGATGCTCTATTCGGTTATCGAAGTTAGAGAGCAGGAAAAAAAGAATATCCTATCTAAGACCTGCGATAACCAGCCTTTTATTGCAACTGCTCCTTTAGTTTTAGTTTTTCTTGCGGATTATGAAAGATGGTTTAGGTATTTTGAATATTCAGGAGTAAAACAAAAGTGCATTCTCAAAAATATTGACATGAGAAATCCAGATGTGGGAGATCTTTTACTTGCATGCTGTGATGCTTTAATCGCAGCTCAAAATTGCGTAATTGCTTGTGAATCTTTAGGTCTTGGATCTTGCTATATTGGAGATATTATTGAAAATTATGAAGTACATAAGGAATTGTTCAATCTGCCTAAATATGCTTTCCCAATAGCTATGTTATGCATTGGGTATCCCACACCTAACCAGGTTATAAGAAAAAAACCAAAGAGATTTAAAGAGGAATTCATTTTATTTAAGGATAAGTACATAGATATAGATGATGAGTTTTTAAAGAAATTTGATGAAGACGCTGTATCTGTTCGTGGAGGTGCTAGTTTTCCTAAAGGTATTGAGAATTTCGGGCAGCAGGTTTACTTTAGGAAGTTTGGAGCAGAATTTTCAGAAGAGATGAGTAGAAGCGCAAATAAAATATTACAAGAGTGGAAAGTAGCAATGAATAATGAATAATGAATATTGGTAATAGTGAATAGTTTTTGATAAAAACACCTTTGGGTGTTTTTTTTATTTTTTGGTTCTACTTTTTGATTTAGTCAGCATATGATATTAATAATACTTTTTATAGGAGATTTAATATGCCTTTTGATAAGGAAATAACCCTAGAGGAATATGATCTGGATCTTTTAAATGAGTTAAAGCGCGATGGAACAATAAATAATAGAGATGAGATTAGGAAGAATTTGCTTTCATTTGATAAATTGCAGTTTTCAAATACCGTTGAGCAGATTGATCTATATGACCTAGTAGAACTTGATACTGCTGTTAATTTCTTTTCTTTTCCTGACAATGAAGAATTTTTGGACCTCGTCTCTTCAGTGGAAATTTTTGGGATCGTAACACCACTCGTTGTGATGAAATCAGAATTAGATGAAAAATACACTGTTGTGTGCGGAAGGAACAGGCTACTAGCTTTAAGAAGCCTCTATGCCAATAGCAAAGATGATAGGTTCCGAAGTGTACCTTGTATTTTGTTAGGTAAAACCGATCCTATGATGCTTCAAGGTTTGATAATAGCGAGTAATTTAAAATATCGAAAGGTTTCTTTAGAAGATCGAATAAAATCTATATTTATTTTAGATACTATTTTATCTAAAAACAAAAAATATCGTAACGAGTACAATATCGCTGAGGTCATTGCGAGGAAGACCGGTGTGACAAGGAATACCGTGAATAATTATTTAGCATTGAGAGGATTATCAAATACTGCAATGGATTTAGTGAATAAAGGGCATTTAAACTTGGGTATTGCGAGGATGCTGGCTCGTGTTTCTCATGAAAAACAAGATGATATAATAAATACGTTAGAAGAAAATATAAATGATTTCAATAAGGTGAGGTCCCTTACTTCAAAGACTTACCCTCAAAGCAGCATGAAAGATGAAGAGACTGGGAAAATGGTACCTTTAACGTGGGAGAGGCATTTGGAGAGTGCTAAACGTGCAGTTGAGGAGAAGACTACTATAAAGATAACTGTAGTAGCAGAACTTGTAGGGGAGCTATTGGAAAAATTATTTCAAGTAAGAGATGGATATGTGAAATTAAATCAAATTAAAAATGGGAATAAATATATGAAAATAAACGTAGTCGATAGACATATGAGGCAATACTTGAATAGAGGCTTTATTAGCCAAAATATCTATGATAGAGCGGTTCCAAAAAAAGATCCTAAAGGGACGGATTTATTGGAAATATTAGGACTTTAATAAATAAAAAATATGTTGGAAATTATTATATAAATTTAGTCAAATTAAAATTCAATAGAACCATTGATACACCTGATTTTTAAGGAAAAAGCTTAGGTTTAGTTGGTTTATGGGAAAATTAAATAAATAGTTAAATAAAACATACATAACAGTATAAATAAACTTATAATAGAATATAAATTATAATTTAATCATGTATATATTCACATATAGTGAAGTAATACTGCTAGGGTAAATTTTTGCTTAACTTTAGGGTTTTTATATTGCGTGGCATAACGGTCATGAAAGTAAACAAAAAACAGGCGTTCTCATAGATACCCATACTTGGGCTAATATCTTAAACGTCTGTTTTGCACTACATAAGTCATTTGTTAATTACCTATTCCTTTATTTCAGCACGTGCAGCTTGTATTTCAGCATTGATTTCATCATCACTCATAAATCCATGTTCCGAAGCGGTAAATCTCATATCATCAAGCAATTTATGAAACTGTTTATTGTCATTGTCTACCAAATGAATTCTAAAAGGTATCGCTTTCTCATTTACCATCTGACGCACGAAAATATTTATTGCTGTTGATAGCGTCATCCCTAGTGCGTTCGCAATAGAGTCAGCTTTCTCTTTTACAGAACGGTCAATTTTGATATTCAGACTTGTTAAGTCGGCCACTAAAGAAACACCTCTTTATTAAATAATATATACAGAATAACATAATTTTCGTCTGTTGTAAATACAATAGGCAATATAGTCAAGGCTAAACCTAAATTATTTTATAATCATATATGGACATATAGTGGAGTAATAATACTGCTAGGGTAAATTTTGCTTAACACCTGAGTAATTCTGCATTTTTTGAGCATATTAATTATGAGGAGGTGTTTTCATGGATAAACTAAAAGATTTTTTTGGAGTATACTTAGATGGTACAATTCGCTGTGGAATTTTCTCTACACCTCATCTAATATGGCTTTTTTCTATGGCTATAGTATGGATATTTATTTTAATTTTCTTTAAAAATAAAAAAAAGCACACACAGGATATATTTTTGTATTTCTTAGTTTTTATTATTATATTGACTGAAATTTTAAGGTATTATGTGTTTATATCTAATAATATTTTGCGTTCTTTTGTGGATTTAGCTCCATTTCATATATGTGGTTTTATGGTTTTTGTCACATGTTTTGCTGTTTTTTTTAGAAATAAAATACTTATGAATTTTTGTTATGCTTTTAGCTTTACTGCTACTATTTTTGGAGTGCTTACTCCTATTGCGATTACTTTCCCTCCTTTATCTTTTGTCTATGTTCAAGGAATGTTAAGCCATGGAATTATGTTTTTAATTGCTATGTTTTTTATAGTGGATTGTGGGTTTAGACCTGAGGTTAAGTACCTTCCTAGGATATCCGCAATATTTTTTGGCGTTGCATTTTTAGTTATTGCACCTTTAAATTATATATTTAATGCTAATTGGTTTTTTATCGCATGGGCACCAAAGGGAACTCCTATTGAAATACTTGAAAACCTTGTGGGATGGCCAGGATATATTGGAGTACTATTCGTAATTCTGATGATCTTATGGACTATTATGTATTTGCCTTTTTATATCGCTGAAAAGTTTAAGGAAAAACAGAAAGGAGTTTTTAACTGATTGATGAATAATGACTTCTCCTAAAATCTTCAAGGGAGAAGTTTTTGTTAATGTGTACTATATGGAGTTTTTTATGCTACAATAATAACAAAATATACTTTATGAAGCTTGAAAACAATCGGGTTAATTTTAGAAGGGATTTGGATTTATGATCTACATTTATAAGAGGGAGTACTTATGAGCCAATTAAACTTTACAGAGATGCAAAATATCCAAAGAGCCTTGCAGGAAAAGTATCATGATAAATGGGTTCCTCTTTCTCCTGAAACGGGACGCAGCAGCCTTTTATGGATGATCGTTGAAGCTGGAGAGGTAGCGGATGTAATTAAAAAAGAAGGGGATACTGCGGTTATCGATGATATTGAAGTTCGCCATCATTTTATTGAAGAATTATGCGATGTGCTTATGTACTTTAACGATGTGATGTTGTGCTATTCTATAACCCCTGAAGAATTAGAAGAGGTATATTTAGAAAAACATAAGAAGAACATGGAACGTTGGTAATATCTTTAAGAGGGGTTTTATATTTAATGAAAACAAAAATAGTTAGACTGTCTTTGATCGGTATGTTTGCTGCATTTATTTTTGTTGCAACTATGTTTATAAGGATACCTGCCTTTACAGGTTATTTTAATTGCGGAGATGGGATTATCTTATTTTCTGCGATGTATTTAGGTTATGATGCAATAATCTCTGCTAGTTTAGGGAGTGCTTTATCTGATATCTTAAGTGGTTATGTCATTTATGCCCCAGCTACTTTAATTATTAAAGCATTAATGACGTTTATTGCTATATTGCTGTTACATCGGATAGGTAAAAATAGATTTGGAAAAATAATTTCATTTAGCATAGCTGAAATTATAATGGTTGGCGGTTATTTTGTATATGATTCTATCATTTATAGTTTCGCTGGGGCTTTATATAATATTGGAAGTAATGTATTACAAGCTATCGTTGCAGTGATTTTAGCGTTGATATTGTCATACGTTAAGTTTCCATTTAGTTTTGAAAAGAATAGAAGTATAAAGTAACAAATGATCTTAAAACTTAAAAATTCATAATAATTTAAGTATTAGAGAAATAACCTATAATATCAAAGTTTTCTGTAGCATCTTTAAGGGGGATTTTATCATGAGCATTAGAAGCACTGCAAAGGCAATAATAATTAAAGAAGGTAAAGTTTTATTAAACGAATGTTATGATAAAATGAATGGACATTATTATTCGCTACCAGGAGGTGGACAACACCAATATGAAACTTTGTATGAAGCATTGGTGAGAGAATGCTTAGAAGAAACTGGATATATGATTAATCCTGTAAGGTTTGCTGCATTGTGTGAGGAAATTTGTATGCACGAAGGTTTTAGAGAAGAATATCCTGATTATGCTCATAAAATGTATCATATTTTTATATGTGAGTTGGCTGAAGAAGGTGCAAAGATACCCATCGAAAGAGATGAAATGCAGGTAGGCTGCGAATGGATTAATATTGATTCCTTAAAGCATCTTAGGATACTTCCTAAAGTTTTAGGAGATAGTATTTGTGATGTGATTGATAATACAGTAACTATGTTTTTAGGCTCGGAGCATATTGAGTTTAATCATGGTTAAATAAGTAAGTTAAATGAATGTGGTATAAAAAATGTAATTTCTATGAAGGAGGTTGAAAATAATGAGCATTGTACCCAAAAAAGAAGATTATACCTTCGAGGAATGGCTGGATCTTGATGATAACGAAAAAATTGAGCTGATAGACGGCAATGTATACATGAGGTCAGAGCCTTCAAGGAGACATCAAAAGGTATCAAGGGAA
>WQUF01000114.1 GCA_009785875.1 Oscillospiraceae bacterium
GGCTTAATCAATCCAATCTACGTGACCCTCGATAAAACCGGAAGATATAACGTCATTGTTGGAAGATGCAGGCTATGGGCCTTCTGCAATCTTTGGAAAGCCACATCTTTGGATCGATATAGATTCATCCCCTGCTACGTGATTCCTTATGAAGATGTTGATGAGCTGTACATCCGTTCTTTAATGATAGAGTCGAACATCTGCTTTAGGAAAATCTCTAAAGGGAATATGATAAAGGCACTACTCGAGAATCATACTATTATGAAATTAGGAAAGCAGTTTCGGAACGAAAGTAATCTTGGAACTGAACTTTCGAAGCTTTTTAAAATAAGCGAATCTACGGTTTTTAATTTTTTAAAGGTAAGGAACCTATGCAATCCAGCTCAGACGTTGCTTTACGATGATGAAATAAATATTCAAGTGGCAACTTACTTGGCTAGAGTTTCAAAAGAAAAGCAGGAGAAGATTTTAGAGGCTTTCGGAAAAGAAGGAGTAAAGGCGATATTCAAGTTGAAACTCTTAACAAAAGATGAAAATATAACCATAGAACAGCTTCAAAAGGAAATAAACAGAGTAAAATCCCTTGTACCAGAAAAGACCAAGATAACCATCGAGGTCAGTAAAAAACTTTTAAACCCTTTGATGCAGCATCTTTTAGATTTCAAGAGAAACAAAGCAACAGAACAGGCTGGAAGGATGCAAGGTAAATTTAAAGATGTGTTTAGTGTGAGGTTTAACGAAAAGGACTTGGGTTATTATAAAGGCATAAAGGGTATAATTGATGAAACTGTGCTAAAGAAATTATTGTCAAAAAATATGATGGATATGAGCAAGATAAAAGCATAAGGGAATAGATAAAGTTTTAATTTGATTGAAATTTTTATAAAACGAACTTAGGATAAAAGATGAGGTATCAAACGATTGTTCGCCCAAAATCGACTAGGGTTGTTTGCTTTGCAATGAATAAATTTTAACAAAAAAAGTAGATCTTTCTTTATTTGAAAAATCCACTTTGATTAAAATTTTATGGAAAAAGCATTTTTTATTTATCAAAATATTCACTCTAAATTTATGATTCTTGGAGTTAATTTTTCGATAAATAAAGATACTATTTTAGTTAAATCGACGATTAAAACTTATGATGGATCAACTGTTTTATTTACATTTTTACCAGGAAAAGCATTTTTAAAAACACCAAATGGATTTCCTTCATTTAAAGGTAGCGTTTTAACGATTATATCCTCTAAATTTCTAGTACGTTTTACTTCACTCATATCTATAACAATCCTAAAATTTCTATCGTTCATATATTGGTATGCTTTATCCATGAGAAATGAACCAATTTTAATGCCAAACTCATTTGGATAAAATATAGCGATAACCCCACTAGAACTACTAATGTTTTTTTCATTCAATGCTAGATTACCGAATCCAAAAAATTCTAAATGATAATAACATGGGCTTATGCTGTAAGATATTTTGTCAGCTATTCTCTGAGATACATCTTTTTTGTTCTTCGCTTTTGACATTTTTTTAAAATATATCGCAAAATCTGACATATCATAATCTCTTTCAACTTTATGTTTAAAATCGTATTTAGTCCAATAGGTTTGAAAGAGATAAACGTATTTTTCATATTCATTTAAGCTCTGATACTGCTTTAGATTAGGAGTTGCGGCAAGTACGAGCTTTCCTTTTTCATTTTCTGATTTTAAGAAAAGTTTACCATCTAAAGCTATATTGAATATCAAATCTATTATTGGATATTGCAGCTGGTTATAATTTGGAGCAGCAACATCCCTGCTATATTTAAGCATAGAGTTTAGTTTAAAACAATCTTTGTTGCCAAGCATAGCTTTTTTAACTGAAAGAATAGGCTTTTCTACATCTATAAATTCGATAAATTTCTCAAAACATTCCACTGTGTTATGGACCATATTTGTTTCTAATTCTGCATACTTTTTAATATTCATAGCAATTACCTCACAATATATTGACTAGATACTTGTTCACCATTCATCTCTAAATTCATATTGAGGTGGAGATTCGCCTTTAGATTCGACTATTTCAGGTTCTGTTGGTAATGGTACATCTTTATCGATTTGTTTTACAACTATATTGAATTCCCAATTGTCACCAAAATCAAAAATATAGGTTATTCTAGCACCTTTATGGAGTTCTAAATCTTCAATTTTGACTTTATTTGCTGTAAGTTCACCAGAATCTTCATCATCTTCAACTTCATCAATATCTTCAAACATGCCAAAATCTTCACCTACACCAAACATTCCATATCTATCAGGATAACCATTTATTTCTTTTCCAGTTTTTGAGGTGCCGTTAATATAAAAAGCATATAAATGATCATTGTCAAAATCGAATGCATCTTGAATTGCGAGGTGTAGATCTTCCAATGTATGCTCATGAGATAATCTTATAGTTCTCCATATATCTTTATCTAAACTAACTTTAAATAAATAAGCACCGCTTCTATCGATTAAAGCTTTAGATGTATCAACTGTTTTATTTATATCTTTATCTGGGAAAATATTCTTAAAGACATCAAAAGGATTTCCTTCTTTTACGAATTCAATTTCAGCTGGTAAATCATCTATATGCTCAATATTTTCTGAGCTGCACATACCTAATAATAACCTGAAACCATAATCATTTATATATGGATATACTTCTTTTGCAATAAATGAACTCATCTTAATGCCAAGCTCATTTGCATAAAATCTAGCGATAGCAGTACCATTTGTTTTTTCCTCATTTAATATTACATTGCCAAATCCAAAGAACTCTAAATAGTAGTAAAAAGGATCTATCTCATAAAGTATTTCTTGTGATACTTTTTCTCCCTTTTTTGCATATACCATTTCTCTAAAAAGTCTTGTAAAACATATTAAACTAACTTTTTTTCCGATCTTACGTTCAAAATCGTATTTAGTCCAATAGGTCTGAAACATATAAACATACTTTTCATATTCATTAAGACTTTTATACTGCTTTAGATTAGGTGTTTCAGTAAGTACAAGTTTTCCTTTTTCATTTTCTGATTTTATTAAAAGTTTACCATCTAAAGCTATACTAACCATCATATCTATTACAGGATATTGCTGCTGATTATAATTTGGAGCAGTAACATCTCTTCTAAATTTAATCATTGAATTTAGCTTAAAACAATCATTTTTACCAAGCATAGCTTTTTTAACTGAAAGAATAGGCTTTTCTACATCAATAAATTCAATAAATTTCTCAAAAGAATCTACTGCATTATGTATTGCATTTGTCTCTAATTCTACATACTTTTTATCATTCATAAAAATTCCTCACAATATTTTATAATTCCTTGTAAAGCTCTTCTAAGCCAATCAGTTCAACATAGTCTAGATTTGTTAATCCTTTTGTAAAACCTTTTTTTGAAAATAACATATAATACTTATTAATATACTTTCCAAATAACATGCTCTTTCTTTTTAATTCCTCAAATATATCTAACCCGATTTCTGTGTTTAACCACTTACATTCTCCAAAGATAGCACTTTCATCACAGTCCGCAATGAAATCAATCTCTTCTTGAGTATGCGTTTGATTATTCGTTCCCCACCAACGACCAATATCGTTTATCATAAATGGTAAGCTCAAGGTCTTATTTCTGCGGAGCACATATTGGCAACAAGCTTCTTCAAATATGTGACCAACAAAGTTTGCCATATGAGGTAATATACGAGCTTTAAGAACATATTCTCCAAGCCCCAATTCAATATTTGTCACATTCTTAGGTATGAATCTATACCAAAACCTAAACATATTATCCTGCAAAGCATATATGCTATTCTTTTCTGCTTTAACACCATAAGGATATTCTTTGCGAACAATATATAGATCCACTAATGATTTAAGATACATCGAACATTTCTTTATATCTTCACCGGATTTTGTTGATATTTCATTAAGCTTACTTGAGCCAGTAGCGATAGATTCAATGATTGTATTATAAACATATGGTTCATGCAACTCTTGTTTAAGAAGATTTTCAGGCTCTTCATATAATATACCAGACTTTTTGAGAAAACATTCTGTAATGCCTATCATAACATCATCATATTCAGCTAATACATTTAAATATTGCGGTATCCCACCTGTCACTGCATAAGCTATCATTTTATCTTCAAAAGAAAATTCGGGAAAAAACAGTCCTGAATCATAATAATCAAAAGGAATAATGTGAAATTGTGATGTTCTTCGTCCATATAAAGGGCTTTTATAACCTAACACTTGATTTTCCATAAAGCTCATAGATGAACCACAAAGGATTAAAAACAGATTAGTCGCCTGAAAATCAGTGTCGATATGCTTTTGCAATACTGAAGAAATTGATGGATCGGAGCCTGCTAAATAAGGATATTCATCTATCACAAGTATAATTCTATTTTTATCCACTTGCTTTGCTAAATACTCAAATGCTTTATCCCAAGATTCAAAGTTATTAATTATTTTTGATTCCATAGGAAATCGTTCTAAAATCTTTGATGAAAAACTATCTAATGCTGCCTTATTATTTTGCTCAATAGAAATATAAAAAATACTATCTTTATGTTGAATAAACTCTTTGATCAAAGCAGTTTTGCCAACACGCCGTCTACCATAGATTACAATAAACTTAAATCCTTTTTTATTATACAGATTATTTAGTTCATCAAGCTCATATTTACGACCTAGAAACACCTTATCACTTCCTTTTCTTATTCTTTATAAATATATTTTAAAGTATAAAACCTCCAAATTCTATACATCAATGAAAATAAATCATATAATAAGGAATAAATTTATTCAATCTGGATATAATAAATAATAAAAAGTATTAGTTTATAATAATTTTTTTGGACAAACCATATGATCATAAACAGCGAAAATCACTTTAATATAAAACAAGAGATAAGGAGGAAAATACATGACAACTAAAATATGCCCCAATTGTGGGTTTCAAAATGACGGCGAAGCTAATATTTGTACGAGCTGCGGTCATACTTTAGAGCAAGAAGTTCCCCTGCAGACTACCCAGGTTTTATTTAGCAATACTCAACCGGCGCAACCTTTTTATCAAACCTTCAACCAGCCAGTAACTGAGATGCCAAATGAAAGACGACGCATTCCCCTATTCATAAAAATTCTTGGTGGTTTTGCGTGCTTTGTCATCGTGATTGTCATCATTGCAGCCTTCATTACAGGTAATGTAGCCAAGGCTGATTTCTATAAAATCGGATCTGATCAAATTCCATCTGTGAAACTTGTACTCGGAGAGGAGCGCAAAGTAACGGGCACATCCACCTCAACATCGAATGGTATAACGACGAATATCATTGAGTATCAGGTTCCAGGCGGTAATCAAAACAAGGATATGATTCAGTACTTTAATTATTTAATGAACAATGATGGGTTTTTACCATTAGTCGACATTGATTTCAATGGACCAAGTGGAACAGGCGAATTCGGTAGAAACTCCATTGAAAGCGGAAAAGCGGTTATCATGCAAATTAACTATGACTTAAATGGTTATACAATAAAAATTGATAGAGGGGAGGGTAACGTAAATCCTTACTAAAATAATTATGCACCTGAATTTACGAGTGTTTGCAAAATTAACTATACTAGCGATCTTATGCCTTATACCATGCACAGTTCGCGCAGATCTTGGACCGAAGCCGGAGATTTCAATTCTGTGCACGAATCTACCTGAAAAAGAAGTGTACGTAGATTTGCTTGTGGACTATCCTCCTTTGGAAGAAGGTCAAGGTTTCCGCATAGAAGACAAGGACTTGTACAATCCTTATATGTTCTCGATTTTAGAGTCATACAATGTTGACGGCTTTAGACCAGCACTCGTGACTGGCACAAGTGCACCACTTTGGGGCGATATTCGCTGCATAAATAACAATAGCGAAGCTTTTATGACATTTTCCTACTTCGGCGTACCTGATCGGTTTAAGATCATTGCGGTCACTGAGTATGGTACTGTTGTAGTTTCCAATTTGGTCGAGAAAAAGGCATATCAAGCTTATATTGTATTTGATTATGCAAAAGCCTTAGAATCATTGCCAAGTGCATATGAACGTTCACCCTTAATGTCTTATGTTTTACAGTTCCTGTTCACATGGGTCGCAACTTTGATAATCGAAGGGCTTATCCTGCTACTATTCAAGTTTAGTCTGAGGAAAAACTGGAAGCCGTTCCTGATCATAAACACAGCAACGCAGATTGCACTTACTTTGATAATCGCTTTGATTGCATACAATGCTGGAACTGCTATGACGCTTCTTATTTATATTCCAGTTGAAATTGTCATCGCAGTGGTGGAAATTATAGCTTTTACAATCTTTCTGAAAGAACACGGAAGACTGCGGCGTGCGATATATGCTGTAACCGCCAATGCTGCAAGCTTCATCGTTGGGATTGCGATTTTAATATTCACTTTCAATCTAACACCATAGCCATCTGCTCTTCGTAGATGGCTTAATTAATTATGTGATAGAAATCAAACGCACTTTACATTTTTTATAGTAAAAATGTAATATATGCTTAACATTTTCATAGCCAAAAATGAAATTTATAGATAACATTATATTGATAAAAAAGTAAAGTATTGTTATAATATAGCTGAGGTGATATAATGTCAATTACGAATTCTGATAATATATTAAAAGTGATTTCAGCATTTAATCCTTGGTGGCGAACAGGAAATCTTAGACCAGAATTTA
>WQUF01000115.1 GCA_009785875.1 Oscillospiraceae bacterium
TCTGCTTTAGTGGATTCAGGATTATGGCATTCAGAAAGACAAATAAGCGATCTATTTAAACAAGTAAATATAGAGTTAATGGCTGCTTTTAACGACGGTACTTTAGTAAGAGAAGATAAATTTCAAATCATGACCTCTACAGGGGGAAGAAGTTTAAATGAAATCTTTAGAATTAAAAATATAATGATAGAAGAATACAAAAATTGCATACTTTTAGATGGGTATGTACCTGGGGGATCTTTAAGTGAAGATACTGATATAAGTTCCTGTGAAACCGCTACTCTTTTAGCCAATATGAATTTTTTACCTTTAAATGGGCCAGCGAATAATCACAAAATTAAAGACCTCGATTATGGAAATATAATAGCTTCAGTTATATTTAAAGTATATTCTAAACTAAATCCAATATTAATAGTATTTTCAATATTAGGTTTATTGATAACCTGCTGTTTAATGATGTTAAAAAGAAGAAAAAATAAATCTATCAATACTTTTATAGTTCTGACTATGTTTGTATTAATTGGAATTTCTATTGTATACTCTTTCGGAATTGGATGGTTTGCAGAATATATATGGGGAAACAATCCTATTAATGCAATTATTACTAAATACTATGGTGTGGGTTTAGTCCCTATGGTATCATTATTTGAATTGTTTGGTACATATTCGCTTTTTAAACATATAAATGATTTTTTCCATATTTTAAAACAAAAATAGCATCAAGTCTACTTCTCGTTCATATAATTATAAAAGTGAACATTGAACAGTTAATAGTAATTTTATATTGGAGGAATTATGAAACGAGTAAAATTGCAAAGAGAGCAATTAGGGATAGATTTAAAGCCATATGTCCCTAATCCTAGAGAGATAAGCGAAGAGATTACAGTTCCCATGACCAAAGAGCAGAGGCAGTATTATATCGATAGAGAAAAACAAATCATCGAGCTTCGTGATAAAACCATCAACGAGAAGCCTTGCTATCATGGTACTCTTCAGATGTTAGACGTTGAGAAAATCCAAGATAACTATGGTTCATGGAATCTTTTCGACTTGCCTGACCAGATGGAGCAATACGACCTTATGCGCAGCATCGAAAACGTTGGCTTGTTGAACCCAATCTATTGCACTGTCGATAATGCAGGGAACTATAGCGTTATAATTGGAAGGGTCCGAGTTATCGCCTATTGCAACCTTTTTGAGCAAAAAGGAGAGCAATATAGATATATCCCAAGCTATGTGATTCCATTAGATGAAATCGATGAGCTTCAAATGCGCTCGATGATGATTGAATCGAACATCTGTTTCCGCAAGATCTCTAAATTCAACATGGTTAGGGCTTTGATCGAGAACTATGAAGCTATGAAGCAGATGAAGCAGTTTAGAAACGAGAAAAATGTGGGAATGGAGATTGCCAAGCTGTTTCAAATCAGCGAAGCTACAACATTTAACTTCCTTAAGATAAGAGATCTCTGCAACAAAGGGCTTGCTCTTATGTATGATGAGAAGATCACATTGCAAGTATCGACTTATCTCACAAAGGTACCTAAAGAGACTCAGGAAAAGATCATAGATGCATACGGTGTAGAAGGACTTCGAGCAATTCATAAGCTGAATCTTTTGACCAAAAAAAAGGATATAACCATGGAAGATTTAGAAAAGCTAATGGCAAAGATTGAGAAATTGGAACCATACATGACCACAATTTCCATTAAAGTATGCCAAGTACTCTTAGATGCATTTATGAAATTTTTGCTTGAATTTAAGGAAAAGCAGGCAAGTCCCCAGGCGAGAATTAGAGGTGGCAGATTTAGCAATTTGTTTAAAGTAAAGTTCAACATGGCGCATATGGGTTATTACTTGGATGCAGGCAGGATCGATAAGGTTACTTTAAATAAGCTCATAGCTAACAGCATTAAAAAAATGGATGCAGTGAAATAATAATTATTTTTAAATTAAATTCAAAGCAAATATAAAATAAACTAACTCGATCAAAAACTCTTTTTATAAAAATCAATTAATATTTAAAAATATAAAAAATTTATAATGCTAATATTTATTCTAAAAAGATAAAAAACATTGGCTTATTTGTTATTTAGTTCATTTTTGTATTTTTAAATATTAGTTTAATCTTGTTAAAGTATTAAATTTATTAAATAAACTTGGTATTTAAAATATTTAATTTTAGCACTAAACCCTAACTCTAAATTTTAGAAATTAGAGTTAGAGTTTTTAATGGATTTAAAAATAGTGTTTTTCCTTCTGCCAAAATTTCAATAACATTTGTTAAAAGATTAATATTATATCCCCTACTAACAACACGTTTATAATCTTTTTTAAAAGTAGTTTGATACTTAATCGTCAGCATTTAAATCATCCATTAAATCACTTACAGAAGAAAAGCCTTTACTAACTCCAATTCCATTTCGTGCGTTTTCAATTGCTTTCCTGGTTTCTTCATTTGGGATATTTCTAGATAGCACAAATGGCATTCTTTGTTCTCTTACTGCTTGTTTCACAAAAGCAACGAAAGCCGTAGTTAAATTAAGCCCTAAATCCGAAAATAAATCTTCTGCTTCTTTTTTTAAATCTTCATCCATACGAATAGTCACATTTGTTGTAGGCATATAATCTCCCCCTTCAATTTTATATTTATTGTATTATATGTGCATTATAAATACAAAATACATATTAATTTAAATATTTTTTACTAGTAGCTAAAAGAACAGATCCCTCAGGCTTCCCAATATAATGTTAATGTTGTTATTCCAGCTATTTTAGATGCATGATAAAACATTATGGAAATCATCCTCTCAATTGATCTATTAAACATTCACCTTTTGTTATAAAATATATTATTAGTATATACTACTGATTTCCGAATAACAAGGAGATATATAATAGATGAGATCGATATGTTAGTTAAAGGATTTGTAGGAGGGAAAAATGAATATAGAACATATTCTAATGTGTCCTAAATGCCACTGTGGATTATCAAAAGATCTTGAATGCAAGATGTGCCATCATGTATATAATCATAAAAATGGTGTTTATGATATAGTTTCAGAGTCGTTATCAAATGATCAGGAAATATTGTGGCACATACCTGACGAAATGATTGAGGGAATAAATTTATCAAATGATTCTGGAGAATTTTATTGGGCAAAAGATTATAATTCAAGAAAAAATGATGAAACTATTAAAGCCGAAAAACAGCTTTTTGATTATTCAGTGCAATCTATTGAAACTTTTTCAGGCGTAGTCTGCGACATGGCAACAGGCAGAGGCAGAATGCTCCAAATGCTCATTGATTCGAAAAATAAGAACTTTGATATTGTTTGTACGGATATAGATAGGAAAATACTAATGCTTACAAGAAAAGTCAAACAAACAGATGATAACAGAGTTCACTATATTGCTACAGACGGAAGATATCTATCAATAAAGAATAATAGTTTTGATTATATAACTTCTTTCGCAGCTTTTGGCAATATCCCAGAAGGAGAAAAGGTCGCCAAAGAATTGTACCGTGTGCTAAAAGAAAGTGGTAAACTGATTATTTTTGGAACCTTTATTGAAAAAGACAGCAAGAGTTTTGAAATAGCAAAAAGCCGCAATCTTGAAAAAGGTCTTGTTGAAGAATACTTAATCAAAGATTTAGAGGATGCGGGATTCAAAAATATTAATTCTGTCGTGGTAGATAAGGCTATTTGGGCTGAAAACCCTTATGATTTGTTGCCTGCTGCTGGTGATATGAATTATTACTGCGTTATAGAATCAGAAAAATCTCATAAATAGAAGAACAAGGTTCAGGACAGAATCATTCATTTATAGAAAATCAAATTTTGCTTTTAAGAATTCTCTATACTCAGGGTGATTTTCTGCATTCTGATATTCCGACTTCATAGTTCTCTCAATCCAATTTAACTTTGCTTGATTATTCTCCACATATTTTTGCAAAATAATTTCTCCTTTTTTTATTGCCTTTTGTATAGCTTCGTAGACATCTACTATATATTCACAACCAGAGACTAATACTTCATGCTCAGATATAATGGCATTTGGTATATCTTCTAGATTGTAATATTTTTCTATGTATTCCGCAGAATAAATATATCCTGTTTCGCCTTTATATGTATCAACAGTTGCATTTGGATAATATTCTTCTAATCGTAAAATCCCATCTTTTGTAAAACCATAACTAGCCCATTTTTTATATACCCCATTATGATAGAACCCCACTTGTCTACAATGCTTTTCAACTGCATTACTTAAATATACAAGTACATTTTGTCTTTTTGTAGAAAAGTAAACTAATGATTTCCCGTGATTTGACATATGAGGTATTAATATTGTTATTCCAGCTATTTTAGATGCATGATAAAACATTATGGAAACCATCCTCTCAATTGATCCATTAAACATTCACCTTTTGTTATAAAATATAATATGATATATTATTAGTATATGCTACTGATTTACAAATAACAAGGAAGTTATAATACTAAAAGTTATGAACAGTGGTGCTGTTATTCTATGTAAGTATTTGGAAATTATATCATAATCGATTTACTCCTTAATTTTTAGAAACATTTTATGCTATCATTTTAATTTACTTAAAATTTCTGGTAATTTTTAAATAACATTTTGACTCTTGGGTTACCCAAAGGTGTAATCTATAAAATACATCTTTCTTGTCAAAGATGTAGATAATAAAAAACTATATCAAGAAGAAGAAAGAAGTATTTTCATATCTAAATTGTCGAAAGAAGTATTAAGAGATTATGTTGCGGAAATGCATATGTCAGTGACTGTAAAAACAATATAGCGTATAATAATCAAGAGAATATTTTAAATTTTAGGGGGGAACTAATTTTGAGAATTAAAAAAATAATTGGATTATTGATGATGATTATAACTGTAAGCGTATTTTCAATTCTTGGAAGTGAAAAAGTAAATGCAATAAATGATGTGAAAACAATTCCTCTGCAATATGTTTTTGGACAAGTTACATCTAAGCAAACTGGTAAGATAATTTCAGGTGCTACAGTGGTATATAAAAATAATACGAATGTTTACACTGCAACTACCAATGCTAGTGGTTATTACTCAATGAATGTATTACCTTCTCAATATACAGTAACTGCTAACTATAAAGGATATAAGGAAAATAGCAATTTAATAACTATTAAAAATGATAAAAATATAAAAAGATTTGATATTAAATTGGAGTCTAATACAGTTGCCGTTAGTTCTTTTACTGTGTCTGGAAGGGTGACGGATGCTAGAACTGGGTCTTTTGTAAATGGAGCTTATGTTAATATAAAGAATGCTGATAAAACTTATTCCACAACTACTGATAATAATGGTTACTACAAGATTAATTCTGTGATTTCAGGAAATTATACCGCGACAAGTAAAGATAGTACAGGAAGTTATAGTATGTATCCAGAATCTTTAACGATTACATTAAATACAGTATATAACATTCAATTATTTGCTATATCTTATCTGGAGAACCAATCAGAAAGCCTTCCTACTTATCAAGCAGCAGAAGCTGAGTTAACAAAGAATAAAACAACATATGGCGGCATGTACATAGACAATAACGGAATTCTTAACGTTATGGTTCAAAAATCTGGGAATGTTAAAGATTATCAGGCTATAATTAATAAGTATAAGAAACCTGGTCAAATCGTTATATATCACATAGTTTCTTATTCATTGGACTATTTGCAGTCAATTCAGGATAAATTAGACTTTAATATTATGGGAAAACTCGGCATTTACAGCTCTTATATTGATGTAATTACTAATACCATCGTAATAGGCTACAGTGATGCGAAATTTGATTCCCAAAAAGTGATTGAATTTACAGGCGCAGATAGTTCTGTTTTTAGATTTGAAAAAGGAGCTGGTGTTCAACCAGATTAGAAATGGAAGTCAGCTTTCATTTCTAGTTTCATCAACTGCGAATACACTCTTAATAAATAATAGCAATGCAGTTCAAGATAATATTTCCAAAAAGGTGTATCCTTTAAATTGGGTGATGGTTATGGAATCTTTAGAAAAAGTTAAAGCTGTGCAGAGAATGCAAGATTATATTAAAGAAAATCTTGATAAAAAGATCACGTTATACGATCTATCAAGAAAAGCCGGGTATTCTCCTTATTATAGTGCAAGAATTTTTAAGGAATTGCTCAACGTGACTCAATTTGAATACATCAGAAAGCTTCGATTGACTGAGGCAGCCCTTTCTTTAAGAAACGGCAATATCAGAATTATAGATGTAGCTTTTGATTTCGTATTTAATTCTCACGAGGGATTTACAAAAGCATTTTCTAAAGAGTTTGGAATTACGCCAAAATTTTATAGAGAGAATACACCGCCCATAAAGCTTTTTCTTCCCAGCAATATCTTTGACTATTACTCTAATTTAAAAAAAGGAGCGAAGAAAATGGAAAATGAGCTTAAAACCAGAACTGTTTTTGTACAAGTAATCGAAAGACCTGCTAGAAAGTTGATATTGAAGAGAGGTATCTCCGCTACTGAGTATTTTAAATATTGCGAGGAAGTCGGCTGCGATATATGGGGTATTTTAGTCAGCATAAAAGAAGCCCTCTATGAGCCTGTTGGGATGTGGCTTCCTTCGAATTTGATAAAAGAAGGAACTTCGGAGTATGTTCAGGGAGTTGAAGTACCTGTTGATTATTCCGGAATAGTTCCTAAAGGTTTTGAAATCATCGATCTTAACCCATGC
>WQUF01000116.1 GCA_009785875.1 Oscillospiraceae bacterium
CAGCAATTAAATCATCATAGTTTTTAGATGAATTCTGTTTAAAAAGATCATAATAATCTAATGCAAGTTGCAGGTTATATTTAGCCATGTAATTTGTGAATGCGTCATTATTTATGTGTTCTTTGTATTCGTCTGGACCCATTACATCGTTTAATTCATATCTATCTTTTTCTGCGTTATAGTCGAATCTCGAACACCAAAATTCTGCAGTTTCAAATATTATCTGAAAACCATATTTGATCATAAAATCCAAATCGGAAGTTATCTCGTAATACTGTTTTACTGCATTTGCAACTACAGAAGTGATGTGGAGCTGGATAAAGCCGGATTCAATTTTAATAGGCTTGCCAGTTATGATATCAGCAGCACCCCATACAGGAGTTGTCTCGCCATCATCTATCCAGGCAGATTCCCAAGGATATTGAGCTCCTCTATATCCATTTAAGCTGGATTTTTTTCTTGCGCCAGGCAGCGTATAGTATCGATACTCCAAAAGCCTTCTTGCAACATTTGGTTTTTCATACAAGAAAAATGGAAGGCAGAATACTTCACAGTCCCAAAATACATGTCCCTTATATCCTTCACCAGTGAGTCCTTTAGCTGCAATGCTCATCCTGCTATCTTCATAAGGTGCCATGGAAGCTAGGTGATATATGCTGAAGTGGATAGCTAGTTCATCAAAATCGTTTTTACTTTCTAATTTAATATTACACTTTTCATAGTACTTTGAAAATAGAGAAGATGCTGATTCTTCATATAAATAATCAAAATTTTTATTCAAAAGCTTAATCCTGTTGAGACAAATGGATTTCATTTCATCTAAAGGGACGTAGGCAAATTCTAAATCACGGGATGTGTAAACAGTAGTAAATTTTTCAAATATAAATGTTTTACCCATTTTTATATGGACTTCATTGCTTTTAAATATCTTTCTTCTGTCCATTTGAATCTGAGAATTTACTGATTCATCATTTGTCTTTATTATTGTATGAAACAAAAAATGAATTTGTGATTCTGTAGTTGTGAAAACAGCTTCCATATATTCTTTGTCGTAGAGCCTTTTTGTACCTTCAGAAAAATGCTGCACCGATGAATTTGTCATTTGACCATCTATACCAGTGGAAAATTCAAAGTGTAAATCACAGTCTAAAGGGGTGACAGAGATTTTTTGAGCTATTAAGTGCAAATTTTTAAAAGAAACGATCCTTTCAAATTTTAGTTTATAGCGTTTACTATCTTTAGTAGAGACTTCAATTTCTCGTAATGACAAACCGGTTCTTAAGTTTAAGGATCTTTTGTAATCGATGGTTTTGAGTTCCTCGATACTTTGTCCATCTAAAAACATGTCCACACCAACTACATCAGCTGCATTGGGAAGCTCAGTAACTTCGTTTTCATAAAATTTGTTAAAAGTTCCTGCAATAAAAAGACCCCTCGTCTGTTTCACATACTTTTCTTCTAAAGAATTGCGAAGGCCTAAGTATCCATTTCCTTGAGCCATGATAGTTTCACATTTGCCTAAGTTTTGTTTATCTAAACAGTCTTCTGCAATTATGAAATTCTTGTCTTCATTTTGTCCTAAATCATAAATTATTGCCATAAATTACCTCATAAATCCGAAACGATACGGATAATTTTAATTAAATTTTATACGTTTTCAGATCAATAGTCAATAGGTTTATTTAGAAAAAATGCTGGTTAAAGATAAAACCAGCATTTAAAATTTTCTATATTTCATTGTGCAGCATCTCTTCATAGGTTAACCTTCTATATGAAAGCCTATGAGTTTTATCTTTTACAAATACCACTGATGGAACTGAATTTCTATTGTATTGTGAAGCCATTGAAAAGCAATATGCACCAGTTGCAAATACCGCTAAAATATCGTTAGGTTTTGGAGAATTTAATGTGCAGCTTTCAAGCAGGATATCTCCAGATTCGCAGCATTTACCTGATATAGTTATGGTTTCCATTTGACCCTCTGTCATTCTATTTGCAATAGCACATTCGTATTTTGCATTATAAAGTGCCGGTCTTATATTATCTCCCATTCCTCCATCTACTGAAATGTACTTTTTTATTCCTTCTATTTCTTTTACAGCTCCCAGTTTGTACAAAGTTGTACCGGCTTCTCCAACTATGCTTCTTCCAGGTTCGATTACAAGTTTTGGAATAGCAATATTTAAGGAATTTGACTCTTCAATATAAAACTCTATTAATTTATCGCAGATCTCTTTGATGGTGAGAGGGTCGTCGTCATTTGAATAGTAGATTCCAAATCCTCCACCTAAATTTATTTCTTCTACATCATAATCATATTCATCTTTTATGTCTTTAATGATGGAAACCAAAGCATGTACTTCTTCTTTAAAAGGCTTGATCTCAAATATTTGCGAGCCTATATGGCAATGTATTCCTGCTAATCTAATAAATTTAGATTTAACTGCTTTGTCTATTGCAATCTTTAATTTATTTTTAATGATGGTAAATCCAAATTTAGTGTCAATTCCAGCAGTTTTAACATATTCGTGAGTGTGTGCATCGATGCCTGGAGAAACTCTTAAGAGGACATTTTGAATTTTATTTTGTTTTTTGCATTCAGATTCTAGCATTTCAAGTTCATAGAAGTTATCTACAACAATTCTCCCAACGCTATATTTAACTGCCATCTCAATTTCATCTAAAGATTTGTTATTTCCATGAAAATAGATTTTTTCTAAAGGGAAACCTGCTTTTATAGCTGTATATAATTCGCCACCTGATACCACGTCCAAACCTAACCCTTCTTCATGGATTATTTTACACATATACATGGTTAGAAACGCTTTTCCAGCATAACATACTTTAAAGCCTTTGTCTATGAAGTTTTCTCTGTACTCTTTGCATTTTTTTCTGATGATTTCTTCATTCATAACGTATAATGGTGTACCATAATACTGAGCGAGATCCAGACAGGATACTCCAGCTATGTAAAGGATATCTTCTTTTGTTTCCATAGAATTTACTATTTTCAATTTATACTCCACCTTTTATTAAAAATAAAAAAATACAGCAAAAGATTATCTACTGTATTATAATATGCATAGATTACCTTTGTAGTTCTCCACCATTTTGGTGACAGCCTAATATATATTGTATATTAGTCCAGGAAATCATTTTGCGAAAAAATTTCCTTCGGCCATAAGTCCCTTTCATTTTTCCTAAGCTTGCCAGCTAAAAAAATTACTATTTACTTAAAGCACCTCTACCCTAAGATAAGTTTTATTAAATTGTTTTGATTATACAATAATGTTTTAATAAAGTAAAGGAAAATTATAATTTGAATCAGAAACAATTAATATAGTAATTGCTTCAGGTATATTTGTTGTAAGACTAATTGGACTTGCAATAAACATCATTAAACTTGTTAAAGACATAAAAAATTAACTACTTTTCTTTAGATAAGCTTCAAATAGCTATTTTTAGCTACTTGGGTAAACTGCTAATAAAATTCTAGTTACTAATAATAAAATATCACCTTTTACATTATATGTAAAAGGTGATATTTTTATGCATGTAATTATAAATAACATTAAAAATATTTATGAAATATGTGTTATTATTTATAATAGAATAATAGTGGAGGTTAATATTTATGGGAACGAATTATTCTAAACATGCAACCTTTTGGGATTGGGATAAATATGATAGGTCAAAGGAATTTGAATTTTGGTATAAAATGAGCAAAAATTATGGTAAAAATGTTCTCTGTCCAATGTATAATGAGCATTTTGTTTCATTGCAATTGTATGATAAAGATGTTTTATTTAATCTTATCAATGATTGTGGATTTAAAGTGATTGATGAATTTTCTGATTATGATTTTAATAAAAGGCTAGATTCCAATTGTTTTCTTGAAATAAAAAAGATTTAGTAATTAAACTTGATAAAAACATAAAAAATAGCTACCATATTTTAGAACAATACTAAAGTAGCTATTTTTATACGTGTAATTTAAAATTTACATTAAAAGTCATGTTGATCTCTATTAAGCTTCTTTTGAACTAAATCTTTTAATTTTTATCATGTCTAGCGTATACGAATCCATCTTTAAATCTAGAGAATTAATATCAAATTTGATTTGTTTAATATCTTGCTTAAGTTCATTCTTCGCTTCTTTTATCTGCAGATTAACTCCTTCAGTCACTTCAAAAAGCATACTATGTGTTAATTTCATATCAGCATCAAATGAATCCATTCTTTTGTCAAATGAATCCATTCTTTTGTCAAGTGAATCCATTCTTTTGATTAACTCTTTTTTTACATCATTTAAATCTTTTCTAATTTCTTCTAATATTATTTTTATATCGTCCATTACACAGCACTCCTTAGCTTGTTAATTTATTATAACACTTTTTAATTAGTTTTTTCTATCAAAGTTTTTTTCTTGAATATTAAATTATTGACCTAAAAAGCTTTATTTATAGCATCAACTGTTGGTCTTAAAAATAAAGAAAAAAATTGATCTTTAATTTAAGATTTTATGCCACAATTTTAGAGATTTTAAAAAACACATAGCATATAATTATCTTATATAGTCTACGCATTTTTTTGAGGAGAGTGATAGTATGAATACAGGAATATTTTTATGGTTTGGTTATGATGTTCCTGCAAAAGATCGATTGAAAACAATTGCAGAAGCAGGTTTTCAGAATATTTGCATTTGGTGGGGTGATCAGTACAAAAATGCAGCTGGACCTAAAGAAGAAATACCGGATCTAGCTAGAAGCTATGGTCTTCAAGTGGAAAATATACACACGGATTATGAAAGTACACATCTAATTTGGACAGATAAATTAGGATGGGAAGATGTGGTAAAAAGATATTTAAAAAATGTCGATGATTGCTATAATAATGAGATAGAAACTATGGTTTTACACTTAACAGATAGGGGTAATCAACCAGAACCTAATGATTTAGGAGTGGATCGTTTAAAGAGAATAGTGGATTTAGCAGAGAGGAGAGGTGTTAATATTGCAATTGAGAATTTAAGAAAATCTGAATATTTAAGTTTTGTATTTGATAAAATCAATTCTAATAAGCTTAAATTTTGTTACGATAGTGGCCATGAAAATATTTTTTCAAAAAATGGCTATTTACTAGATAAATTTGGCAATAAATTGATCTGCTTGCACTTACATGATAACGATGGGACTTCTGATCAGCATAGGATACCAGGTGAAGGAACCATAGACTGGAGTAATATTTGTAAAAAACTTAGAGATAATGATTATAAAGGATCGATCACTTTAGAAGTGACAAATGAGTTTTCAGATAAGTATAAATTTTATTCATATGATAAATTTTTATTTGAGGCTTTTAAAAAGGCTTCTGATATTTATAATGGTGTTCATAAATAACTTAAAAAAAGAAGCCTTTATAAGACTTCTAACGCTTACTTGTGGCTATCAGCATATATAAATATTCAAATTGATTCGCATAAGTTTTGATCTCATGCTTTTCTCTTCGATAAGTAATGTAGGGTCTCAATTTATCATATAGCTGAATAACCATATCTCCTGTTGAAGTTTCTTTAAAAAACCATTTTGGCAATTGATGTTTTCGTACTAACAAACCGATCATATTGTATGTATTTATTATGTTCTCGATTTTATATGCTTTTTCACTATCTTCATCCATGGATTTTGAGTCATATGCCATTAGTTCCCAGACAAACCTTCTTGATTCGATGAACTCTGGTTCTCGTGTGTATTCTAAATAAGAAGTTACAGCTAACATGCGATTGTGCAGGAAACCTATAATAGAAAATAGCATACCAAAAATTCCTGTAAGTGCACCTATAAGACTAAAAATAACTCCCATTTGAAATCCCATTTGTTTTCCTCGCAATCTTAGATTGAAATTTAAGTAATAAAAACATAATTTTATTACTCATAATAATTTTAACTTAAATTATTGATTAATGCATCTAAATTTATCAAATTTAATATATTTTATGCAATCTATGATTTTTGTGAATTTTATTTAATGAGAGGAATATATGTGAATATAGGGATATTTTTGGTCATATGAATTTATGAAAGGAAAGCGATAAAATGAAATTATTGGTCAATTGGGTCATCAGCACCCTCAGCCTTTACTTATTATCTTTTTTATTCAGTGGAATCGTATTTGATAATTTTACTGCTGCGCTTATTACATCGATTATTTTAGGTCTTATCAATGCAATTATTAAGCCTATTTTAATCATTCTTACACTGCCAATTAATATAATAACTTTAGGTTTATTTTCTCTAGTTATAAATGCCTGTATGCTCATCATAGCTTCAAATGTTTCTCCTGGGTTTCATATTGATGGTTTTGCAACAGCTTTTTTTGCATCAATCGTGTTAAGCGTTATAAATGCTATATTATCATCTATTGTTAAAAAAAATAAGGTGGAGTGACAACATATTTGGATAATTAAAGGATCTGTTTTTACAGGTCCTTTAAATTTTGGTACTATTTTTTGTAAAAGTGAATATAATAGTAATGACTAATAAATAAGAGGATCGATATGAGAAATATTGTAGATAAAGTATTAGATCAAGTGCAAGATATTTACGGAATGGATTTACGACCAAATTACAGGCTGCAAAATGATGATGTTAAGATAACTGAAACCGAAATTAAGCTCCCTCCGCCAAGCTTAGAAGATGTAAAAAGATGGGCTGATTTTGAAAGAAAATCTATCATAAGAAGAGAAAA
>WQUF01000117.1 GCA_009785875.1 Oscillospiraceae bacterium
TTTTATCAACATACATAGTGTGCAATAATGGTTCATCATATCCTGTTTGAAACTTATCTGCGACAACTAAAAATCGATAAGGATCTTTTTTGAATGTCTTTTCAATGCTACTACTGGGAAAGCCGTTGATTGATGATTCATTCACAGTTTTACCACCATAATTTTTGTCGCCGCTAAAAGCAATTATTGCCTTGTATGGGCTTTTACGGTTTTCTAGACATCGCTCTATTGCAAAATAATAGTCAATTGCACGTTCAATTCCGCTAGTAACTATCATAGCACGAGCTTTCCCACCAATTTTACCTTTTGCGATTACCTGATCATAAAAATGCTCAACCATTATCTCTGCTTTTTGATTAATCGCATATACATTGCCCTCTACAAACTTTCGAAGTTTTTTCTGTGCTTTCTTTTTATCATATTTTGGATCTTCTAATACAGTTTTACTTAGTCTGTAATAGCATTCTATTGGTGTGTAAAATTTCAGTACATCTAGAATAAAGCCTTCTTGAATCGCTTGTTTCATAGAGTAATTGTGGAATGGATTATATTTAACCGTACCGTCTGCTTGTGAAACTGGAACACCAAACATTTCTAAGGTTTTGTTTTTCGGTGTAGCGGTGAATGCGAAATAGCTTGCGTTTGTAAGCATCTTGCGACCTTCTACCAGTTTATTGATCTTATCCTCGATATCATCGTCAGGGTTGTAATCGCCACCGAGAACTATATTCATCTTAGCAGACATGCTACCACTTTGGCTGCTATGGGCTTCGTCAATAATAATCGCAAATTTGCGGTTTTTGTGAGTCGTTCCCATATCATCCAGGATTACAGGAAATTTATGTACAGTTGTAATGATTATCTTCTTCCCTTCTGAAATAGACTTGCGAAGGTCGCTGGAATACTCTGCCCATGCAACGGTGTTTGCAATTTGCTTATATTGCTTTATAGTGTCTCTAATCTGCTTATCGAGGTTTACACGGTCGGTTACAACAATAACTGAATCTATAACATTTACACCATTCACTTCGAGTCCGACAAGCTGATGCGCAAGCCAAGCTATGGAATTTGACTTTCCGCTTCCTGCACTGTGCTGAATGAGATATTTTTGACCTACACCTTTCTCTCGAATATCTGCAAGTAGCGATTTAACCACAGATAATTGATGATAGCGTGGGAAAACTTGCTTATAATTGATCTTGCCTGTCTTAATATCCTTTTCCTCTATAACCTGAGCATAATTCTCAATAATATTCGAAAGCTCTCTTTTAGTTAAAATATCTTTCCATAAATAATCTGTCATAATGCCATTAGGATTGGGTGGATTTCCTGCACCTTTATTATATCCTTTATCAAAAGGAAGAAACCAGGAATTTTTACCATCTAGCTTTGTGCAGAACTTTATTCTTGCATCATCAATTGCGAAATGCACCATTGTGCGCTTGAATTGAAATAATAACTCTTTAGGATTGCGGTCATTTTGATATTGATATACAGCGTCATCTACGTCTTGCTTAGTGAGCTGATTTTTTAGTTCACAGGTGATAATTGGCAAGCCATTTATAAATATGCATAAATCAAGAGCAAGTTTTGTGTTGTCATTAGAATATTGCAATTGTCTGGTTACGCTGAATATATTTTTATCGAAAAGCTCCTTTGCTTTAGGGTTTTTATATGAAGGAGTCATATAAAACATCACAAGACTAGCAGGATAAACATTGATACCCTTTCGCAATACATCAATAACACCCCTACTAGCAATTTCACCACGCAAACGGTCAAGAAATTTTGTGCGCTTTAATTCACTGGTGTGGATGCCGAGCTTCGCCATCTGGTCTAACTGGGTATCCTCTAAGAAACGAAATAAGCGCAATTCATCGATGGCGTAATCACGGTTATAATCAGAGCTTGTGCCTAAATCGTAACTGTTTTGCATGACGAGCC
Organism: Oscillospiraceae bacterium; assembly: GCA_009785875.1. GTDB lineage: Bacteria > Bacillota > Clostridia > Clostridiales > Clostridiaceae > WQUF01. The sequence goes on from WQUF01000117.1 coordinate 1,945, forward strand.
AGTTGGTTATCAAGGTTTCGAGACCGGATTCTTTGGTGTTTGTTGGCATTATAGCTCATCTCCTTTAATTTAAACTATACACGGCTTATTTCTGTCTGCAGGTATTACTATGTCAAATCTGCAAGTGCCACCTGCAGATTTTGAATGTTAATTTCCTTATATTATTAATATATTCATTATACATTTGATAAGTGAATAATTCAAAGATATTAAACCAGAATATTCATTAGTTCTAAACCAACATTTTAGAAAAATAAGAGATAAAAAATATTTATACATAAAATATCACACCTTGCATATAATACAAAGTGTGATATTGTTTTTAGGTAACTAAGTCCCTTTATACAAGTTTACCGAAGGTGATAAATCTTGCTAAAAGAGTAAATCAGAAGTGGCTGTTACTTTTTTTTATAAAAGAAGGTTTTTACAATAGTTATAATAAGCTCAACGAGCATTATTATTAGTATACTGAGGTCAATCAGTATACTAATTGTCTCGTACAAACTTAAACTATTCATAAATTCACCACCTTTCTATAAAAGTGGTAAACTGCAACTTTATGATATTAGTTACCTAATTAATATTATTGACACATTCTATTCATTTTTAATCATATTTTAGCATTTTTAAAGTCAGTTGAGTTTATTAAAATAGAATTCATTCTATCATCACCAAGCAATGCTTCTAAAGCGGAACCACAATCATAAATAGGTGCAAAACCTACTTTTCCGTCTTTTTCTAATAGACCCCAATTATCAAAATGTCTATTTTTTATAAAGATCATGCACGAATGCCTCTATTTGATATAAGAAGCGAACATGTAACCAAGAGCAAAGGAAAATTACTCATCTTTGGAAAATAAGTTGTGTGATTCGCTCATCAAAAATGATTTATACCATATCAAATTGACATTATAGAATTCTAAATATGAATAAGCATCTTTAAAATTTGACCATCCATACCATTGTTTACTAATAGCTATTTTTATATTTTCAATAGCTTTATTTTTTATCTGATCATCTATAGAATCAGAGAAAAGTAATGAAATATTAAACAAATCAGCTGAGTTTTCTTCATTCATTTCAACTTTCATGAAGTAATTTTTTAGTTTAATTTCTAACTTATCAAGAAAATCTTTTTTTGGTTTTTTAATATAATGATTGAAAATAGTCCTCCACGTAATGTTATATTTATTTCCTTCTAAAAGCATCTTTTCATCAAAATTATAAATTTTGGAATCATCGTTTAAAAATAAATCAAGAGTACTTTTAGGTGGAAGAAGGTATTTTTTAGATTCTTCCCATTCTTGTTCCCAACAAGTAATTCCAATATATTTTGATATCATTCGTGCTGTTAAAAAGAAAAGAAATTGCATATTCTCATATGAATCTTTCGCTAAGTTAAAAAAAGGAGACAATGGGTAAACAAATTTATTTTTATATGTAATTCTTCCATGTGCAATGTCATTTCTAATTTCAATCATATTATCTACAAAAAAGGCTGTATTATCATCCAACATATCATATTTTTCTAAAAAATACTTAATTTTAATTGCAAGGCTCAAATCATCACTGATTAAAATACTACTTATAGGTTTTTTATTTTGTTGTACCATTTCTTTGATGGTGTCTTTTGAAAAGTAATATGCTCTATAATAATTTGAGAGTAAATCCACAATACTCGTATCTAATTTCTTCTTTAAATCTTTTTTAATAGAATTACCAAATAACTCTAAAATATGAAAAAAACTTAGGAATGCTTCATCATAATACAAATCAGCATCACTTTGTTCTTTTAAGTAAATCGCTTTCCTCCATCTATCTAAAAGGGAAATAATCAGTTTGGATTCTTCATTGATTTTCCTTAACAATTGAATAAGATCATATGTATAATCTTTCCCTTGAATAAACAAATGATTAGATTGAACCTTGTATTTAATAGGCACAATACCAACTTTGCTTTCAACTGCATTATACATAGTAAGTGGAAAGCTAGTAAAAAATGATATTATTCCTTGAATTACTAAAACATTGCCTCGGCATAATCTACGAACTTCATCTAGACCATTATATTGCTCAACTTCGCACTTTGTTATTAGTATCAATTCTCTACAAGTATATTGCTGTAATCCTTCTTCTTCGATAATTTTCTTTCTTGTGTTATATAATATTGAATTATTGTATTCTAAATAGACATCAATATCATTTGCTTTACATGGAAATGAATATTGACTATAAACTTCCTGTGACATTTCTATCCTCCTCGTATAATAGGTTCTTAATTTTAATGTAATTTGTGAAGTTTACATGATTATCAAAAAAATTTTAGTTTTCAGTAATATCATTTTCTTCTAAAGGTTCATCATCCAAGTCACCATTTTCATCAATTATATTATCATTAAAAGCAATATCCTCAACTGTCTCATAATCTGGTACTTTTACACAATGTATATTAACCTTGCCAGTGACAACATCAGAAATTAAGCGAGTACGGTATTCAATTATATGATTAATTTCATTTTTTATTGAATCAAATAATTTATTAAAACTAAATGACTTAGTTTCTAAATAAGTTACAATTCTTGTTTGTTCTTCATCTGGAGGACAAAAAATAAGTATGCACGATAATTCTTCCTGATTAATCTTAGGCATTTTAACACGGTTTCCAGTCATTGTTAATTGAGAAAGAAAAGTCGATGAAAGCATGAAATACATTAAATATTTCGTTTGCAGCTTTGTTTCAATTGGATACATATCTGCACTACAAAGTCCATCAAATGGTGCTATTGTAACTTTGTTAAGCATGGGACGAATTTTGGAGTATAGAATTTGTCCCTTATAAAATCTATGATTATCACTTATTATTCCAGTTTCCTTAACAGTACTGTAGGATAAAAGTCTTCCTGTATGCTTTTCAATGCTAGCAGGCGATACTTGATACATATCAAGATTATCTTGTGGTTTAACTAAATTAGAACATACTTTAGCAATTTTTGAAAAAGAACGAATATGCCATTTTACGGGTATGTCACCTAACCACATTATACCACTATACTTCATTGAAGCATTAAGGTTCAAACCTCTTGTCACTATCTGGTTTATCATAGCCAACTTCTGCTCCTGCAATAATGCAATTTTCTTCCTTTTAGCATTGATAAGCTTATTTATCTGTGAAACCTTCGAATCAAGGAAGCGAACAATTTGATCTTGCTCTTCACGAGGTGGAAGAGGGATATAAATATTCCTCATCTCCGAATATCTCGTTGTCCATAAATCGGCTACTATACCCCTACCGTTACGATAATATTCTTCAATAAAATAATGACTTCGTAAAAGATAATGATAATATTTACCATTTATATCTGTGCGTGGTTTTAATACAATGTTTATCAAAGAAACAGAGCCATCATATTTAGAAACACCACTCGAACCACGCCTATCAGAGCGGCTGTTAATAACAAAATCACCTTTCAATACTAATTTTCTATCGTCTCCAGCATTTGATTTAGCTACTGTTGCAATTTGCGGAACAATTCCAGCTTTGCTAACAGAAAGAGGGGTAAAATCAATATCTGATACCTTTGTTTTCCGCTCAGAAAAAAGTTCTGAAATTTTTTGCATTTTCCACCTTTTCGGTAATTCCCCAAACCACATCATATTCTAAGCACCTCATCCAAAAGCCCCTCCGTTTCTTTCTCCAACGCCCTAATATCCGCCACAATCTCCGAAAGCTCTCTAAGCTTAACTGGTTTATAAAAATGCTTTGTAAAGCTGATTTCATAACCAATTTGTGTCTTGCTTTCATCTACCCAAGCATCTGGAGCATATGGCAGCACCTCTTTTTCGATAAAAGCATTAATTCCACCTTCATAATCTAAAGGAATCTGCTCCGTATCTGTAAGTTCTTTATCTGGTACAATCTTTCCCTTCTTGTCGTATCGTAGCTTCCCATTCTCATCATATGATGGTCTCATCACAGTAACTTTCCAATATCCAAACGCACTGTTTTCAAATATCTTGCTATACTCGTTTTCCTCAAAGTCCATATACAGCTTAACAATTTGATCTCGCAGTTCTGGTGTAAACTCGCAATTTTTATTTCCAAGATTTTTGCGCAGAGGCGATTTAAGATTAGTAGCATCTATCAATTGAATCTTCCCTTTTCGCCTCAATTCTTTGCGGTTCGATAAAAGCCATATGTACGTTCCAATGCCTGTATTGTAAAACATATTCTCTGGCAATGCAATTATCGCTTCCACAAGATCACGTTCTATGAGATACCGCCTGGCATTGCTCTCACCCTGTCCAGCATCGCCTGTAAATAAGCTAGAGCCATTATGAACCTCAGCAATGCGGCTTCCAAGTTCAGTCTGCTCTTTCATCTTGCTTACATTATTTAATAGAAACAGCAGTTGCCCATCGCTAACACGAGGAATCATAGAAAAGTCGCCCTCTCCTGCAAATGATGTAACAAAACGGCTATCCAATATGTCTTTTTTACCACCGAGTTTATCTGCATCGTTCTTCCAAGCTTTTCCGTATGGTGGATTTGATAACATAAAATCAAATTGACGACTTGGAAAGCGATCATCAGACAACGTACTACCATATGCGATGTTATCAGCCTGATGTCCTTCTCCTTTAAGCAGCATTTCAGCTCGAGTAATTGCATAGGTTTCCGGGTTTATTTCCTGTCCAAACAAGTGTATAGACACTAACTTATTCTTGCGCTCTGCTAAATTGATCAAACGTTCCTGAGATACAGTTAGCATACCACCCGTACCACATGC
>WQUF01000118.1 GCA_009785875.1 Oscillospiraceae bacterium
ATTTAAAGGTACTTTTTTCTTAGTTTTATTTGCAGGCATTAATATTTATCTCCAATCTTTCTTTTTAATCAATTTTAGAAAGTCTTTTTATCAGTATGGACAACTCAATAAGTTTTTAATCATATAGATTTTATCTTTAATATTATTTTATCATATTTTTTAAATAAACAACAGCTTTGATTTATTAGTATCAGAAATCTATTTGACATGGTAAAATTTTTGTAATATAATTACTTTATTGGTTAATAATAACTGTTTGTGGAACGGTTATTTGTCCATCAAAAAGAACATGAGTATAGTTTTAATTAGTTCGATCAAGTTTTTAAACAAAAAAGCAATGTATTTAAATCACATTGCTTTTTTGCTTTAAAGTCTCTATACAAATTGTGCCGCATACATCTTGCTATAAACCCCATCTAACTTCAATAATTCCTCATGGTTTCCCTTCTCAACTATTTCCCCTCCTGATATAACCATTATAAGTTGACAATTCCTTATGGTTGAAAGCCTATGAGCTATTATAAAGCTAGTTTTTCCTTCCATGAGTTTTTTCATTCCTTCTTGTATCCTAATCTCTGTACGGGTGTCAACATCGCTAGTAGCTTCATCCAATATTAAAAAAGGTGGATTGCTTAAGACGGCCCTTGCGATTGCTAAAAGCTGCCTCTGTCCTTGGCTTAAATTGCTCCCGCTTTCAGTTAGAATTGTATCATAACCCTTAGGCAACTGGCGTATAAATGTATCAGCATCTGCAATAGTAGAAGCTCTAATGATTTCTTCATCAGTAGCATCCGGTTTACCATAGAGGATGTTTTCTTTTATGCTTCCTGAAAATAAATAAGTATCTTGAAGAACTATGCCAAAGCTTTCCCTTAAGCTTTCTTTTGTAAATAAATCTATGTTTTCGCCATCGATGAATATTTCACCTTTTTCTATATCATAAAATCTCGTTAAAAGATTAGCTAGCGTAGTCTTTCCGGCTCCTGTAGGACCAACTAGTGCTACATTATAGCCTGCCTTTGTCTCGAAGCAAATATCTTTTAAAACATAGCTACCTTGCTCATAACCGAAATATACATGGCTGAATTTAACATCTCCTTTAGGAGAAACCATTTCAATGGAATCTGGAGCATTTGGTTTTTCAACAGGCTCGTCTAAAATCTCGAAAACCCTTTCAGCACCTGCCATAGCTGATTGAAGCGTGTTGAACATATTAGCAACTTCATTTAATGGTCTGGTAAATTGGCGAGAATAGCTTAAAAAACTCGCTATTACACCCACAGTTATAGAGCCTTGAATAGCAAGAGTTCCACCCACAAGAGCTATACCAGCAATTCCTAAATTATTTATGACTTCCATAAGAGGCATTATAAACCCGGATAAGATCTGAGCCCGAGTGGCAAATTCGCATAAGTTTTCGTTTAAACTTTTAAATTCTTCGATTTTATCCTCTTCTTTATTAAATGCTTTTACGATTTTAATACCGCTGATGGTTTCTTCTACTTGTCCATTAAGTTTTCCAAGCTCGTTCTGCTGCTCTGTAAACAATGGTTTTGTTTTTTTAGCTACGGTTCTAGTTAGCAAGAAGACTAATGGAACCACTAAAAGCGTGGTAAAAGTTAAGATCCTGCTCAAGGATAACATCATGATGAATGATCCAGTCACCACGATCACTGTAGTCATTATTTGAAGTATTGCTTGAGAAATAGTATCGCTTATGAGATCTATATCGTTTGAAAACCTGCTCATCAAATCTCCATGGCTTCTCGTATCAAAGAATATCAAAGGAAATCTTTGCATTTTGCTGAAGAGATCCCGTCTAAGAAGCATAACTGCCTTTTGAGATACTCCCACTGTTGTAAATCCTTGTACAAATGTCACTATGGAAACTGAAATATAAATACCTAGGAGTATTAAACAATATCTGATTAATAAACTGTAATTTAGGCTGACTATTGTATCTACAGCTTTACCTATAAAATAAGGAGCACTGAGAGTGAGGATAGAACCTATAAGGACAAGAAAAAATATTAAAATAAGCTTAGCATATTGCCTTGAAAAGTATTTAACTGTCCTCAAGAGTGTCTTTTTAAAATTCTTAGGCTTTGCAACAGCAAATGGCATACGTGTGCCTGGACCTCCAGGTTTACCAAGTCTTGTACCTTTTGTAATATCAATATCACTGTTTTTCAAGATTACTCCTCCTCGCCTATTTGAGATCTATATATTTCTCTATACAATTCAGATTTAGCCATAAGTTCCTTGTGGGTACCTATTGCAGATATTTTACCCTTATCTAATATTATAATCTGATTTGAGCTTGAAATTGAATGTATCCTTTGAGCTATCATTATGGTTGTTATAGATTTACTATATTCATTAATGGCCTTTTTTATCAAAGATTCCGTGGAAAAATCAACAGCACTTGTACTATCATCCATGATGAGTATTTCAGGTTTTCTGATCACAGCTCTTGCAATTGAAATCCTCTGTTTCTGCCCTCCTGATAAATTGACACCATGCTGCCCTAAGTAAGTGTCGTATCCATTTGGGAAAGACATTATAAAATCGTGAGCCTGAGCTATTTTTGCAGCTGCCACCACATCATCCTTGCTAGCATCTTTTTTACCCCATGAAATATTTTCTTGGATGGTTCCTGAAAAAAGCTGAACTTCCTGTGAAATATATGCTATTTTGTATCTTAGGTCATGAACATCTATATCGTCAATATTTTCACCATGGAAAAATATTTCACCTGATTTTGGTTTATAATACTTGAGCATTAAATTTGTTAGGCTAGTTTTTCCTGATCCAGTAGATCCTATTATACCTACAGTCTCTCCCTTATGACATGTGAAGCTTATATCAGTTAAAACATCTAATTCTGATGAGTCGTGATATGAAAAATATACATTTTTAAATTCTAATTCTCCAGAATCAGATGAGATTTCTATTTTATTTAATGGCTTATCCATTATATTTTCAGTCTCATCAATATCCATGACTTCTTTTATCCTGTCATGAGATGTCATTGCTCTTATCAATTGATTAAAAATATTTAAAATTATATTTATATTCATAAATATTTGAATCATATAATTCACAAAAGCAACTACTTTACCTACTTCTAAATTGGTAGTATTATTAAATATCATAAGTCCACCAAACCACAAAACTGCTACTATTCCAATATTTATGCATAAACCTAACAGGGGAGTAAATACAGACATTAGCCTCATTGCTGACGTTGCAGATCTATTAAGATTTAAATTTGCTTTATTAAATCTATCTTCCTCGTAGTCTGATCTATTAAAAGCTTTTACAACCCTGATTCCAGATAAAAATTCCCTCATGACAGAATTTAAATTATCGATGGCTTGTTGAACTTTTTTAAATCTCGGATAACCTGTCCTTATATTTAATAAAATAAGAACAGCTAAAACAGGAATTATTGCAATAAAAATAGCAGATAGCTCTGGGCTTAATATCATCGCCATGAAGAGAGCTCCAAAGCATAAAATTGGTGCTTTTACATATACCCTCATTAAACCATTTGCAAATGTTTGAAGCTGAGTTACATCATTTGTAATACGGGTTATAAGCGAAGCCCTTGTTATGGTATCTATATTAGAAACTGGCATATATTGTATTTTCTTGTATAGATCATATCTTAAGTCTCTTGCAAATCTTTGCGATACTTTTCCTGAAAGTATATTTCTTGAAATTGCCATGACACTCCCCACAGCTGTTACCAAAATCATCAGCAATCCGGTTCTTAAGACATAATTTATATCTTTATTTTTAACCCCTATATCTATAATATTCGAAACTATAGTAGGTTGTAACAAACTGCACATAGCTTCTAAAAAAACAAAAAAAACAGCAGCACAAAATAGCTTCCAATAAGTGTTCCAATATTTTTTCAGCAAAGCTCATATCCTCCATAAAAAGTTATAATATTATTAATACTCTACACATAAAAATAATATAATACTTCATTTAAAATAAATCAAATCATATTTTAACTCAAAAATTTTATTTTATTAAATTGCTTTATTAAAAAATTTGCCACAAGCCCTATAAAAAGACCTGAGAGAATCGCCAGAAAGGTTAAAATTGGAAGATATAGAAATAAATTAATAGATCCAGTTATTAAGCTTGCCACCGTTATCTGGGCTAGATTGTGCATTACTGCTCCTGTGATGCTCACACCTAAAATTGAAATCATATTTTTCAGGTATTTTTTTTCTAAAAACATGAATAATAAACTTAGGAGACCACCAGCCATGCTATATAAAAAAGTAGACATGTTTCCAGTTATGATAGTAGATAGAACGACTTTTAAAATCACAACTGTGAGGGCAGTGGATCCATCAAAAATATAAAGCGGTATGACGACGAATATATTTGATAGACCTATTTTAGCTCCTGGCGCAATAAAAGGATAAGGTATTTGATTTTCTATGATAAACATTATCAAAGATTGAGCGACTATCAAAGAGATAAAGACCATTTTATTTACTTTTTTCATTGTTTATCCACCCTTATGATGCAGATCGTATATTGCGATAACTAATTAAATATGATTATATCATAAATATATAATACTCAATCATTTCATGGTATAATAAGCTTATATAATTAATGATTTTTTAATCTAGAGGAGGGGTAAAAATATCCAAATAAATCTACTAATAAAAATAGGAGGTCTTAATATTGAAAAGAGTTGTAATACTTGGTGCAGGATATGGCGGAGTGTTAACTGCTAAAAAGCTTGCTAAAAAGATTAAAAAGCAGGGTCTTTCAAACGAAATTGAGATAACCATAATTGACAAAAATCCGTTCCATACGATGCTCACAGAACTTCATGAAGTAGCTTGTCAAAGGGTCGATGAAGATAGCATTAAAATTAGCCTTTCGAAGGTTTTTGCTGGAAGAAAAGTAAATGTAGTGCTCGATGAGATTCAAAATATCGACTATGATAAGAAAAGGCTTACAGGAAAATGCTCAAGTTACGATTATGATTATTTAGTGCTGGCATCAGGATCTAAGCCAACTTATTTTGGAGTTGAAGGCGCAAAAGAGAATACCTTTCCACTTTGGTCCTATAAAGATGCAATTAGACTTCGAGAGCACATACCTGAAATGTTTAGACAAGCATCTTGTGAATTAGACCCAGATAAAAGGCGTGAGCTTCTAACCTTTTTTGTCGTGGGTGCAGGATTTACAGGTGTTGAAATGGCTGGAGAACTTGCTGAATTAGTTCCATCTTTGTGTGAAAAATATGAAATCGATAGAAAAGATGTAAGGCTTGTAAATGTTGACGTTTTAGAGAGAAGCTGCATGATCTTTCCACCAAGGCTTTCAAATAAAGTTGAAGCTAGACTTGCTAAGATGCATGTAGATGTAATGCTCAAAACTAATATTGTCAAAGTAACTGAAAATAGCATAGACTATAAGAAAGGTGATAAAATAATATCTGAAAGGACTTCAACTGTTGTTTGGGCAGCAGGTGTTGAAGCTTCTGATATTTCATCTGCCGGGTCTAAAAAAATTGGACAAGGTGCCAGAGGGCGCATACAGACTGATGCACAATTGAGAGCAGTGAATAATAAATCGATATATGCAGCTGGTGATAATATTTCATATATACCGGAAGGAGAAAAGACACCTGTACCTCAAATGGTTGAAAATTGCGAGCAATCCGCTGATGTTATAGCAAATAATTTGATGTCTGACCTATTAGGAAAAAATGAATATGAAGATTATAAACCACAATTTCATGGTGTAATGGTTTGCGTAGGCGGTAGGTATGGAGTAGCTCACGTTGGCCTTCCGGGGAAATTTTTCTCACTTGCTTCATTTTTTGCTATGTTTGCTAAGCACTTTATAAATATTATTTACTTTATTCAGGTTTTAGGTTTTAATAAGATTGCATCTTATGTTTATCACGAATTTTTAACAATAAGGAATAAGAGAAGCTTTGTGGGTGGTTATTTTTCAAATAGATCTGCAAGTTTTATGCTTGTACCATTGAGGATGTATTTAGGTATCTTTTGGATCGTAGAAGGTTTTAAGAAGATCAATCAAGGATGGTTTAGTACTTATAAGCTTTATGATTTTATAAATAGTGCAAATCAATTCTTTAATGGCATTCTTAACCCTGGAACAAGCGATGCTGTAACTGCTGCAACCTCAGAAGCCGCCACAACTACTGTTGCTGCTTCAGCAGGAACTGTATTGATCAATTTTAATATTTTAAATTTAGTGAGGATCATTTATGTACATGCAAGCGACTATGCAATTAAAGTTCAAGTTGGTTTAGTAGATTTATTTACAAATAAACTCTTGTTGAGAAATAATGGGGTAAACGGTCTCAGCGGATTTTTGCAGATATTTATTGTGGTGTCAGAAATATTAATAGGGCTTGCACTTATTGGCGGGCTTTTCACCACAATATCTTCAGCTTATTCACTAGTACTTCAGATGTTATTTTTAACTACTACAGGGATTTACATGGCAACATGGTGGATGGTCTTTGCAAGCATAGCTATGATGTTTGGCGCAGGAAGGGTATTCAGTTTAGATTATTATGTGATGCCTTTCTTAAAATCTAAATGGAAAAAATTAAAATTTGTGAGAAAATGGTATATTTATAATGATTAATTTGCATTATAACTTTAAACTTAAAGAAAAACTTGAATATGAAGATGC
>WQUF01000119.1 GCA_009785875.1 Oscillospiraceae bacterium
CGGTGGCTCTTATTCCAGTGAAATATTAAAAGTATATATTTTTCCAGAATTAGAGATCAAGATTACTGATTTATTTGATTTTAAATAAAAAACGAAAAAACCTTGAACTTTCACCAAGTATATTATATAATAAGTATATACTCAGTGAGTAGGTGATCATTTAATTATGCAAACAAAACGACAGGATCAAAAAATACAAACACGGAAGAAAATTCTCGATACGACATTTTATTTATACTCTACTAGAGGATTCTCAACACCTACAAATATTATCGCAAAAGAAGCGAGATTATCCCACGGAGCGATTTTCGTCCATTTTTCTACACGAGATGAATTGCAGCTTTGTGTCTTGGAGCAGTTCGCAAAAGAAGTTGGAAATAAATTGCACGATCTTTCAAAAATCGCTGGAAGCATTTCAGAATTACTTTATGCTCATATCAATATACTAGAAGAATATGAATCCTTTTATAAAAATCTTATTTCAGAGATTAAAACTTTACCAGAAGAATCTAGGACAATACTCTTAGCATTACAATCTGAAACATCTTTGCATTTTGGTACAGTGATCGAGTGGGAAAAACAGCATGGAAAAATTAAAGATATTCCCCTGCATATGCTTCTTAATACTTGGCTTGGACTCTTACATTATTATCTGCAAAATAGTGAATTATTTACGCCTAAAGGTTCGGTTTTGAAACAAAGAAAAGATGAATTAGTGGATACTTTTGTATCACTTATCTCAAAATAAGGAGGAAAATTTATGACACAAAAAAATTATATTGCTTGTGGTATGCCGATGAAGGACATCGATGATTTTGCCATGGGCGATATTACAAAAGATTACTGCGTTTATTGCGCTCGCCCTGATGGTTCAATGCAGTCTTTTGAGGAAAAACGTGATAGCTTAGCAGAGTTTATAGTAAAAACTCAAGGATTAGATAAAGATGTTGCATTTAAGACTTCTGAAAACATGATGAAGAAGCTTCCAGCATGGGCTGAATTTTTTGTGAGGTGATTTTATGAAATCACTTTCTGATATGCCAAATGTGGGGAAAGTTTTAGAAAGCAATTTAATTCAGATCGGAGTTGAAACACCTGAAGAGCTTTCTAGAATGGGTGCTGAAGAAGCTTTTATAAGAATTCGAGCACAGGTTGACTCTGGTGCGTGCCTCCACATGCTCTATGGTATACAAGGTGCAATCGATGGTATACCAGATAAATTTTTACCAGACGATAAAAAAGAAAAACTTAGGAAATTCTATAAAACACTTTAGTATAATAAGTTTAAGACAATAAATACATAAAATAGTAAAATATTTTACAAAATCCTTAATATAGTGTATACAATATATGTAAGATTATATTTGCTGAAAAAGTTAAGACTTAGCATTTACGAAAGAGGATGTTGATGAATATGAAACTGAAGAAAAATATCATGATGATTATTGCTGTTCTATGTTGTTTTTCCTGTATAGCTTGCGCAAAAGATGGCAATACTGCTTCCACTGAAAATATTAAACCACCTACCCAAAATTCTTCAAAATCAAAAGTGCAAATTACGGATACCACTTCGCTTACTTCTGAAAAAAAAATTGTAGAATCTGCATCACCTGTTTCACCAGAGTATTTTGATGATGTGGTATTTGTTGGGGATTCTATATCTGAAGGACTTCGAAAATATGTAGCTTATGAAAAAGAAACCTCAGGCATTGATTATTTTGGAAACGCAAAGTATCTTACCGCTGTAAACTTCGGTATATATAATGCACTTATTGGAAATAGCCTGCCTGTTTATAAGGGTCAAAAAAAACCCATTGAAGACAACATAGCTCAAATGGATGTGAAAAAAGTTTATATTCTGCTTGGTATGAATGATCTATACATTGATACAGATACATTTATTAAAAATTATCAAGAGCTCATTAATCGAATTCTCGCTAAAAAGCCAGGTTTAGATATTATTATACAATCAATTACTCCAATAACACGCTTAGAAGAATCAAAAACATTAAATGGAGAACCATCATGTTTAAATAGAGCTAACGTTGGTGCTGCGAATAAAGCTCTTAAAAAAATGGCAGAAGAAAATAATTATTACTTTTTAAATGTAAGGTCAGTATTGACAGATGCTGAAGGATATTTACCTAATAACTATTCTGTTGATGGAACATGCCATATGGTTCCAAAAGCTTTCGATATTTGGATCCATTATTTACAAACTCATACTTTAGAATAATATACGATCCTTATATTTTTGAAAGGTATAAATACGTAACTTTAAGTATAATCATTAAATTTCGGAAGTGAATTATAGTATGTCAAATTACATTAGAAAAATAAAAATAGCAATAATGGTGCTCATCATTGCTGTTATAACTTCTTCATGCAACTCGTCTCAAAGTATATTACCTACTGCAAGCACAGCAAGCACTTTTTCTACATATAGCGGAAAAAGCACTGAATATACTGACAATACCACAACAAATTATTATCCACCAGATAAAAAAACAGATACAAAGAACTCTAACACGATCTCTGTGAGTTATTATCCACCAGTTTATAGTAATTTAGATTTTATTTCTAAAGATATTGGCTATTTCTGCATAGGAAAGAATTTGCTTAAAAGCATAGATGGAGGTAAATCATGGGAGAAGGTCAGTTCTGGAAAGCAACTACAGTTATTTTTTATAACTGATAAAATTGGATATGCTTTAGAAGTATTTGCTGATCAAACATACCCTTTGGTTAACTCTTATAATTCTACTTTAGTTACAACAAACGATGGCGGAGTTAATTGGAATCTTGTGAAGTTTTTCAGTGACAAATTAGTTTTTGATTTTTTTGCAATTGACCAAAGCATATTTTTTGTAGCAACTGGGATCTATGGTAGCGTGCATATATATAAAACAGAAGATAGTGGCAAGAGTTATTCTGAAATAAATGTTCCTGAACGTTTTGGACCAAGTGGAAATGCTCTGGATAAAAATGAGATGAGCTTTGTTTCAGATACGGAAGGATATATTATCGGTTATGCAAACGTAGGTGCAGGCTCACAGCTTAAAGTTATGTATCATACAATAGATGGAGGAAAAAACTGGGAGATACAATCACAAACGGATCATTGGGGTGGAATTGAAAACGAAAAAGCCATTGGAAATCTTCCTATAGGTGGATATGCTTATGGAATAAAGTTTTTCGAAAACGGCACAGGATATTTAAATCTTGCAAGAGGTGGGATATTTAAAACAAACGATAGTGGCGTAACATTCAATGCACAAGCATTTGATGGCGTTTATACTAATCCATTGCCATGTTTTATCAATGAACAAGAAGCCTATGTCATACGTGGGGATTTTTATCAGGAATTCAATCAGACACAAGAATCATTCAAAAGCAACATTTATGTTTATTATTCATCCGATGGAGCAAAAACATGGCAAACAATTTCTTGGTTAGATGATATAATGCACTCTGCAAAAATTCCGTGGATAGAAAGTATCAGTGATGGTACAAACACTACATACAAAAGTATAATAAAGTAAATATATTCAAATATGTTTATGAAGGCTGTTCTTCGTACTCGCGAATTACCATTTATTGTAACAGACATTGACAAGCATGAACAGACATTGACAAGCATGAACAGACAAGAGCAGCTATTCTAACGAGAGGAAAGGAAGCCCTTAAAGAAGCTCAAGCTCAAGCTATCATTAATGGTACAAGTAGCATGACTTTAGACGAGATTAACGATGAAATAACTGCATGCAGAAAAGAGAAGTGAACATTATAATGCGTAAAATCGTTATGGATACAAATTAACTGAAGTTGAAAGCTAATTATCAAAGTATAGCGTATAAATTTAGGTGTGTTTCAAAACCGAATAATTTTATGGTGTCTCGGTGTCACCGTGACAACTATTCTTCATAATTTTAACTATTTTTGAAACACACCTATATTATAATATGCAGCACAAAAAAAGTAGTTCTCTTTTTTGAAGTAAAACATATAATAGTTATATAATAATATTTTTGAGGTAGTAACATGAGGGAAATGTTCTACGATGACAATGGCGAATTAATTAGTGCCGAGTACAATCTTTGGGATTTCAGTGAAGAGACCCAGGAACGCATCAAAAAAGCTATTAGAGAGACCGGTTTTGATAAGATTATCGATATGGATAAAGCTTTTATTCCTAGGGAAGATGAGGATTCTTATGAAGATAATGAGGACGATGAAGATATTGAAGACGATGATGACGAAGGTATCGATTTAGGAAAGATGTTTGAGAAAAATACAAAAGAAGCTCCTAAAGCAATTGAAGCTTCTAAGCCTAATAAAACCGCAGATATCAATGATTTAACCCTTGATAGCAAAGTTAAATACGGCGATAAAGTAGAACGCATCCATATATCAAAATTAGTCGATCTTGATAAATCTATTAACTTCTTCCCTTTGCCTGATAATGAAGAGTTTCTGGATTTGATGGAGAGTATCGCAACTTACAACATCCTGACACCTTTATTGGTCATTAAGAACGGAGAAGCTGATCAATACACCGTGGTAAGTGGAAGATCGAGGCTTGCTGCTTTAAATCAATTATATAATTCAACCTTAGACGAGCATTACCAGTATGCACCCTGTCTTATATTGAATTCTAGCACGAATTCAGACTTAATACAAGGAATAGTAATTGCTACAAATTTAAATTATAAAAAGATACCTAAAGATGTTCAGATAAAATCCGTGCTGCTTTTAGATGAAATTTTATCTAAAAGCAAGACTCACAAAGCTGAAATGAATATAATAGACACAATAGCAGACAAAGCCGACATATCGAGGACGACAGCGAACACCATAAGAGGGTTTAAGAATCTATCGGATAAAGCTCTTGATTTGCTATACAAAGATCACTTAACCAGAGGATCAGCAAGAATTTTATCCATGATTAAGGATAAAAAAACTCAAGATTTGATAATAGAAAAGCTTGGGAACAAAATAAACGACATCCCGAAACTAAAAGAGATGTTGAATCCTCCAGATAAAAAGGTATATGACAAAGATACAAAATCGATGGTAACTGATACATGGGAAAAGAAGATAGAGAGGACATTAGACAAGGCTCCAAGGACTACCACAATTACATTGCAAGTAGATTCAAAAGAAGTTGAAGGAATTTTAAAAGCTTTAATTCCATTGAGAGGGAAAGCAGTTACAAAATATCAGACTTTTAAAGAAGGGGAAATCAACAAATACTTCAGGGTGATTTTAAACGATAGCCACATGGAACAGTTTTTAAAGAAAGGATATGTCACTAAAGAAACTTTAGATTTAGTTAGAAGTGGGGACTATAAAGAAGTAATCAAACATGCTTAAATATTTTTAGTTTGTTTAAATATTTTTCTGGTAGGAGGGGATTGATTCTAAAATAATATAGTAACTGAATAGAAGCATTAGTGCTAAATGGTTTGCTGTTTTTAAAGAGATTATGAAAATGGCTTATTTGTGATGTGGATTTATAAAAAATAAGAGTTAATTATAACAATAAAACACTGTGTATATAACAATTAAATATGGTATATTCAATCTCTTTAAAAAGTAATTTATATTTTCTAATTAGAGGTCGGTTAGGGAAATTTTTTTACTTCTAAGGAGTTTTTTATGTTACAATAATATAGTAAAATCGGTGATATTCTTGATTTTGACCTAAAAGGAATCTGTAAAACCATAACAATAGCTCAACTTCTTAATCATACATCAGGCATTCCAGATTATTTTGACGAATCTGTTATGGATGAATACGCAGAATTGTGGATTAATTTCCCTAACTACCGCATTCGTTCATCATCTGACTTGATACCGATTTTTATCGATAAGTCCATGATGTATAAGCCAGGGGAAAAGTTTCAGTATAACAATACAGGTTATGTTGTTTTAGGGCTTGTTATAGAAAAAATCACAGGCATGGCGTTCGATATGTTCCTTTCTAAGTCTATTTTCGAGCCATGTGGTATGAAAAATACTGGTTATTTTGAGCTTGATAGGCTTCCAGCAAATTGTGCAAATGCTTATATCTTTGACGAAAAGCGCAAGGAATACTATACGAATATTTACAGCATTGATGCTAAGGGTACGGGAGCTGGAGGCGCATTCACAACTGTTGATGATATAGAAAACTTTTGGACACACCTAGTAAGTGGAACAGTTGTCAAAATGGCTATTGTATCGGAAATGTTTTCTCCAAAGGTTGCAAGCGGAGAATACGGATATGGATTTTGGTTAATGAAAGTTGATGGTAAGCATCTGTTCCCTTATTTTCAGGGTAGTGATCCAGGTGTGAGCTTCATATCATCATATGATGAGGATGACCTTTTTATAGCTGTAGTAAGCAACTTTGGCGATAACGTCTGGCATATACATAAAGAACTATGTGAATTACTTAGTGAAATGGTTATTATATAAGATTAATGTTTAATTGGTGATGGCTTACCATCAGATTTTGGCTTTGGTCTATCTGTTTTAGTTTGTACGCTCAATTCAAAATAAACACTTTGTACTTGCGACTTGTCTCGACTGTCATAAGCAACAATAGTATTTCATTCCTTTTAAAGTATTGATTAAAAAGATAGTATAATATAAGAAATTTTAAAAGGAAGATATTTTTAAAATAATTGTGATGTAATATAATAATAAAGATCAAAAGC
>WQUF01000120.1 GCA_009785875.1 Oscillospiraceae bacterium
TTTACAGGTGTAGATATTTTAGATTATTATAAAAATTTATCAGATAATATTGAAATCATTTTTTCAAATAACCCCATATCTATGTTAAAATATACTAAAAATATTTTGATTTCTAATATCCACGCTAGATTCAGAACAAAAGAAATCATAAGAAAAGCTGGTGCAGAAAAGATTTATTCTTTGGATGAAATAGTTAATACAAGCATTGATGGTAGTGGATATAATGAAGAATATGGGCTATTAGGGACTAATTATTCAACAGATGAAGTGTTAAAGTTATTTCCACGTGATGGTCAAACTTTTGTAAATAATGTACAAAAAAAATTATTTGAAAAGACAGGTAAAAAATTAGAAGTATTGATATATGGTGATGGTGCTTTCAAAGATCCAGTAGCTGGAATTTGGGAATTAGCAGATCCAGTTGTTTCACCTGCATTTACTGATGGATTAGCTGGAGTACCAAATGAATTAAAACTAAAATTTATTATCGATAGCTCTAATTTGTCTGATGAAGATATCATAGAAAAGATAAAATCAAAAAATATCTCACAAAAAGAGGCTTTAGGAACAACTCCAAGAAGAATTACCGATTTAGTTGGTAGCCTTTGCGATTTAACATCTGGTAGTGGAGATAAAGGAACACCAATTGTATTAATTCAAGGATATTTTGATAATTATGCAAATGACTAATAGCTAAAATATCCCTGTACTGAATAGAAGTAAACGAATTTATCAAAGATTTTCAAAAAAATTATATTTGACATAAGTGCATGTGCATATTATAATAAATTAACCATTGTGAAAAGAAATAGTAAGTTTTTTTAAAGTTCAAAGAGAGTTGCCATCTGGTGCAAGGCAATAACTTAAGAAAAGCTGAACTCGTCTTGGAATGGCTTGCTGAAATTACAATAGGCGTTAGACGGAAAGACAACCGTTATCCTGTCAGAGCATCGATTTTTCTGTGCTTGAATGAGTGTTCCTTTTTTTACAAAAGGAAAATTAGAGTGGTACCGTGGAAGTATTAGCCTTTCATCTCTTTTATTGGAGATGAAGGGCTTTTTATTTTAAAAAAATGGAAGGAGTAAAACTATGAAAAAAATCTACATTCTCGATACAACACTGAGAGATGGGGAACAAGTACCAGGAGCTAAATTGAATTTAAATGAAAAAATCAGGATTGCAAAGCAACTTGAACTATTAGGTGTGGATTACATCGAAGCTGGATTCCCTTCTTCGTCAAGAGGCGACTTAGAAGCTGTTCGAGCCGTTTCCAAAATACTTGTAAAGCCTGTAGTTACAGGATTGGCACGAGCTGTTAAAGCTGATATCGATCAAGTTTACGAAGGTGTAAAAAATGCACAAAAACCGATGATTCACATAGTATTAGGCACGTCGGATATACACCTTGAGAAAAAATTCGGAAAATCCACCGATCAAGTATTAGAAATGGGGGTCGAGGCTGTAAAATATGCTAAAACTTTACTGCCTGATGTACAATATTCCACTGAGGATGCATCCAGGTCGGATTTTGAATATTTATGGAGAACTATAGGAGCAGTTGTGAAAGCAGGTGCTACGATTATCAATGTTCCAGATACTGTTGGATATGCTGTTCCTGAGGAGTTTGGGGAGCTCATCAAAAAAATCAATGAACGCTTGAAAAACTTGAATGATAAAGTACTCTTAAGTGTCCATTGCCATAATGACCTTGGTATGGCCACAGCTAACACTTTGGCGGCTGTAAAAAATGGTGCAGACAAAGTAGAATGCACTATAAACGGTATAGGTGAACGTGCTGGAAACGCTGCGCTGGAAGAAGTGGTCATGGGACTTTATGTGCGACAGAATTATTATGATGCCTTTTCGGAAATCAATACTAAGCAGATCATGAACACGTCTAAAATGGTGAGCAGCCTTATGGGGCTCGATGTGCAGGTGAATAAGGCTATTACCGGTGACAATGCTTTTGCTCATTCATCAGGAATACACCAGGATGGATTGTTGAAATCAAGAGCTGTATATGAGATCATAGACCCAAGGGATATAGGACTTGAAGATATGGAATTGATATTGACTGCACGCTCTGGCAGGCATGCTCTTAGGAATACCATTGAAAAAATGGGCTTCACTGGTCTTCAAGAGGATGAATTTGAAATTGTTCATCAGAAATTTCTAGAACTTGCTGATAAGAAAAAGGAAGTCTATTATCATGATTTATACTATATCATGCAGGATCTTTGGGGAAATGAAGCAGAAACTCAAGATTCAAAGAAGGCTAAAATATATGAACTCATCAATTACCAGATCATAAGCAGCGACATTTTTCCAAGTGCATCTGTGAGGATAAAGTGCGCTGGCGATATATTTGTAAAAACATCATCTGGAAATGGACCTGTGGATGCTTTATATACAGCGATAAAAGAGATTGTGAATCTACCCGTTACTTTATTAGAATATAAAACAAGCAGCATCACTCAAGGAAAAGAAGCTATGGGTAGGGTTCGTGTCACGGTGTCATTTGCAGATAAAATATATACTTCAACTTCAACGGATGTGGATACGCTTAAAGCAAGTGCATTAGCTTTTATAAATTGCATCAACCAGATTGAAATAGAAATAGTTTAAATTTTAATTAAAGAGTGTTAAAATAAATAAAAGGGGGAAAGATTTAGCTATGCATTTAATAATAGATGAAACCGATATACGCTCAACCCTAAAGGATTTTGAAACATTATGTTCTTTTATTGCAAGCAATAAGCCTATGCTTACAGCAAGTGGGAATTTAGGCATAAAGGCTTGCTTTGAATTGAACAACCTCATGACATATTCAGAGGCTAACGCAAAAAAGACCGACCACATGAACAGATACCCTTCTATCACGTTGTATTTTATGACAGGTATGAATTGTGGTTTTCTGGAATCGCAACCTGTCGGCAGTCAAAAAAAAGCTGTGACTGTGACTGAAGACTATGCTGCATTTCAACAAATGAATGATTTCACGAAGTATTTGACGCTGTTTCTAGCATGGATGCGATACTTTAATTATGATGAGTTGCTTTGGATCAGAGGTCTTTATGGGACGAATAATATAGATATTGCTTTAGATGAGATAAGAATTATAGGTAAACCTTTAAGCATAGAAAGAAAGGATACATCATTAGGTTTCTCAAAAGGGTATGACGCTATTCAACTCCTGATGAATATTAATCCCATCATTATGTATCATTTGCGGGATTTCGGCATAGTTTCGTTTAAACAAGAGGATACTGTGAAAATCAGTAAATATGAAGATTTTATTAACAAAATCACAATCACTAAGCTTGGTTTAGCAATTAGCACTGCTTGTTTAACAAGGAAGTTTACTTGGGTCAATGAGATAAAAGAGGACGAAATTTATCTTGGCTACAAAGATGATGTAACTAAAATGTATGAAAATAACTATGAGAAAAACTTACCTGGCTCTGCTGGCTTTTTAAAACCGTTTTTAGAGTGTTTTCCTAAAAATATAGTTGATGCTGATGCCATAAATAGGATGTTGTTTCCGCAAAAGGGACCTGATTCATCGAGCATGGTTTATGAGTTCAAGGTTCAATTAGATCGCAGCTGTTATCGTGTGATACAGTGCAGAGGTGATCATACATTTGAAGATTTGCACTTGGCAATTCAAAAAGCATTTGATTTTGATAATGATCATTTATATGCCTTTTTTATGGACGGAAAAAGATGGTCTCACAATAGTATTAGCTCGCCAGATTCAGATAAAGCTCCCTTTGCTGATGAAGTTTGCATTGTAGAATCTCGCCTTCGAGTTAATCAATCGATTATGTATTTGTTCGATTTCGGAGACGAGTGGCCGTTTAAGGTAACACTTTTAAAAATATTCAAGAGCGATTCCGTCATTTTGCATCCACAAATTGTGAAGTCGGTTGGCGAATCCCCTGAACAATACCCTGGAATTGCTGAGGAATGGTACGATGATGATGATGAAGATTAACAAAAATTTTATTAATATGTGCTTGGCAAAAAAGTCAAGCACATATGCATATGCTAAGGGTTTGTTTTATTATCTTTTTTTCGTTCATCGTATTCCTTTTTCAAGGAATCATGAGGATTAATACCATTTGCAACAGCTTTTTCATACTCACGAATCCACAGTTCATTTAAATCGCAATTATTCAGAAGTTTCAACAGGTAATACAATATATCTTCGGTTGACCCATTATAATGTTTCCAGAAATATTCTATACCTTCATCGTATTCATAAAGGCTGAACTTGAGCATCGAATACAATTCTATTGCATATTTTTTATGTTCATTCTGGCGAAAGTCTCTGGATGAAGAATCACGTTTATATTTAAAATATTCTTTTTCACTTTGATAATCGTAATATTCTTTTTGGTATGCGATACACTGTAAAAGAGCTTCTTCTTTTGTTTCAGGTGTTTTAAGAGCATTCACCAGAATTGTCGAAAGATCTCTATTAAGTGTTTCATGATCAACTTCACTATCGAGAGTTAAAAACACCGCTTTCTTTATAGCTGTTTGGCTAAACCCACTGTAAAACAACTTTTCTAAGACGATTTTCAAAAGTTCTACTTGTTTATATCCTACTGCTGAAAATGGATTTTCTGTGCTAAATATATAATAACTGCATCCATAACAGAGCATAGCGTAAATATCAGCTAGCAAATCACCTGCTTCTTCACTGTCTTCACCTTTTACTGTAAGCAAATCTTTAATGAAATGCATAACTGTAAAACGCCATTTTGAACGTTCGTTTTTTCTTACATATTGATTAGGACCAAAATAATATTGCTTATCGGCATAATCTATAAACTCCTCAATTTCTCCTGCAAGGGCATCAAAATCGATTTGTTTTTCCTGTTTAATAGCCTTCTTTCCATCTTCGAAATTCAGCAGAAGATCATCAAAACCATTTTCTTCCTTGATTTTTTTAGGTATTTTTTTATATAATTCAACTAAGATTTTTTTTAATGTGGCTGTATCGTATTTTTCAAGTGCTGCTCTTAATTCGTCTACACGCATTTTCCTTCTCCTTGTTTTAATAACTAAATCAATTTTAGCATAATGCATTTCTATAGGCAATTGTTAAGTTAAGTTTTATAGTAATTAGTATTGCTTCAGACATAGATTTTAATAAACGTCAATAATTCAGGTGCGTACTGAATTTCATCGGTTATAATAAATAAAACTTGTACACGGATAGTTAATTATGGCAGCAATGTTTATAATAGAGAATAGGAATGCAAAATCAAAGATATTTGGAAAGTTATATTTATAGCATCTTTCCAAAATAAGGAGGAAATTTGAATGGATTTTAATAAAGAGGAAGTAAACAAGTTGGAATTTAGTGTTATTGAAAATGAAGAAGGGAAAGAGAAAGATGATGAAGATATCTGCCGTGTTTGTGGAAGCAACTCTGGTTTTATTGTAGGATACAACGAAAAGGAGCAGATTTACAAATACGAATGCAAAAATTGTGGTGCTATCACAGCAGTCAACAGTGATGGAGAAGAGATTTTCCTAAAGGGAGAAGAACGAGATTGGGTAAAATATTTATCTGAAAATTTAGAATTTCCATTTATGGCAGAGATTACCGAAATGTCTGATAGGGAGATCTTTAACCCGGATGATCCAGGTCCTATTTGCTATATGGATATTGTGAAAGTACTTGAAGTCATTTATTCTTTCAAATATGGTGTTGAGGCTGTGATTAAAAAAGGAAGAAAGAAATACACTCAAATACTATGCTTTATGGAGGCTGTAGATTCAGATTCCCGCAACTATGTGGAAATCGAAAATTACAAAAGATGGCGCGATATATATTGGAAGAGTGATTATCTTACAGCTTTAATAGATGGTTTTAAGGGCAAATAAGTATTAAGGTAGAATCACTAACTTCTAGGCAATTGGAATTGGACAGTAGTTATTTCTTGCGCTTAAAGATACTTCCAATTCCTTGCTCTGTTTATTTAGTATAGAAAGTCGAAAAAACTTATATATTAAGGTCCAACTTCCAAAAAATTGTACACATCTATTTTTCAAAAATAGAACCATTTTTAAGAAAAACCGTTCAACAAATTTTACGAACTACTATCAAATCACTATAGATAAAACCCTATTTTTCTATAATTATTAAATCTAATTTAAACAGTTTTTTTCTGTTAAAATAAAAAAAAGAACACTAACTTAAGGGTGTCATTTTTGCACTTTTGCAATATTTTATTAACTTTATTCTTTTGCCATTTATTGTCGTACATCTTAAGGTAATCTACTGCTTTCCCAAGGCATCATATCTTTAGTCTTTGTTCAATAGGCCTATATATTATAAAAGGCCTTTTCTTATAAGAACTATTTATAATTCTTTAACTCTGCAAAATTTTTAGCTTTAACCCTACCAAGAGTTTTAGCATCTACATAGTCTTTTTCCAAGTAACATTTCATATCTTCATTGCTAAATTTAACCTTGAAATAGTAATCGCTATTATTTCTCTGAAACTTTGATTCATAATTTATCATTGCATTGACATTAAAATCAGCATTTAGTTTCATATAGTCACCGAGCAAGTCTTTGTTTATTGTAATTGTTAAATTAGTCGTGAAAGGCACCAAATCATTTGCAATAACGATCTTCTTTTCCATTTGCTCTTCTGTAT
>WQUF01000121.1 GCA_009785875.1 Oscillospiraceae bacterium
TCTTTTGTTGGTAATAGCCTAACTTTCCTCGCTATTATCATTTCTCAATAACTCCCTTATCAATTTTTTAGCTTTGTTTGCTCGCTTTTCCTGTAATCTGCAACTAAATACAGTTACTATTTGAACTAAGTCTTCTACTAACTCTTGTTCTTCCGTCTTTTCAGTTTAATCTATTATCTCAATTTTAACACCGTATTTTTCACATATGTTTTCGATAAGCTCGTATCCAAATCTTATTAATCGGTCTTTAGATTATTAATACATTTTATTATATTTTAGTAGATATATTTGTTCTGTCGTTAGCCTTCTTTCTCTTAGATGGTGTAAATAAATTCAAAATCATTGAGTCTAACAGTATCTCCGTCTTTTATTCCCATGTTTTTAAGCTTATCAATGACACCTTTGTTTTTTAATACCTTATGAAAATACGTCAATGAATATGGATTATTTATATTTATAGCTTGAAAGAGCCTATCTACAAAGCTTCCAGTGACAATAAATGTATCATCTTCTTTTTCTATTTCATAAGTAAAGTGCTTTTCCTCAGGTTCATATAGTTCTTCGACTTCATATAAATTTGTCTCTTTAGGAATAGTTTTTAAAATCTCTGAAGTCTTTTGCAATACTTCTTTTATGCCGTCTCCTGTAGCTATCGACATTTCAAATATATCATAAACGCCGAGATCTCTTAATCTTTTCTTTACTTCTTCTATCTTTTCTTTATCGTAGACTAAATCAGTTTTGTTTAAAGCGATTATTTGAGGTCTATCCCAGAGTTTTATGCTGTACTTTTTTAATTCTTCGTTAATTGCTTTATAGTCCTCAACAGGGTCTCTTCCTTCGAAACCTGATACATCTATTATATGTATTAAAAGTCTAGTTCGTTCAATGTGCCTTAAAAATTGAATTCCAAGGCCGGATCCTTCTGCTGCTCCTTCAATTATGCCTGGTATATCTGCTATTATAAATGGATCGATACCTTTAAAGTCTACCACTCCTAGATTTGGAGTGATTGTCGTAAAATGATAATCTGCTATCTTGGGCTTTGCATGGGTGACTTTAGCTAAGAAGCTGGATTTACCAACATTTGGGAAACCTAATAATCCTACATCCGCAAGTAGCTTTAATTCTAAAATAACCTCCCGCTCTTCACACGGCATACCAGGTTCTGCAAAATCAGGAGCTTGCCTTGTTGGAGTTGCAAATTTTGCATTTCCCTTTCCTCCTTTTCCCCCTCTTGCTACTATATAACATTTTTCGTCGAAAGATAAGTCTGCCATTACTTTATTTGAAACAACATCTCTCACAATAGTGCCAACAGGGACTTTTATGATGACATCTTTGCCGTCTTTTCCGTAGCATTTCTGCCCAGACCCATTTTCTCCATTTTCAGCAATAAATCTCTTTTTAAACTTAAACTCTAAAAGAGTATTTATATTTTTATCAGCAATTAAAATAACATCTCCTCCTCTACCACCGTCGCCACCATCGGGACCTCCTAGAGGAACGTATTTTTCTCTTCTAAATGAAATGGATCCATTCCCACCATTTCCAGATTTTACAAATATCTTTGCAATATCTATAAACATAATTTCACCTCCATATAACTTAAAGCACCCATAAGGGTGCTTATAATATATTATGCGATCTCTGATGCTTCTGTCTTATAAACTGAAGCTTTTTTCTTGAACTTTCCATATCTTTCAAATCTAACTATTCCATCTACTTTTGCAAATAGAGTGTCATCTCTACCAATGCCTACATTTGTACCTGGATGTATTTTTGTTCCTCTTTGCCTGACTAAAATATTTCCAGCAAGGACGAATTGACCATCCCCTCTTTTAACCCCAAGCCTTTTAGATTGGCTATCTCTTCCATTCCTTGAACTACCAGCACCTTTTTTAGAAGCCATTTATTCCACCTCCTGTAAACTTATATTTATTTCAAATCCAATTAAGTATTATTACAATGCACTTGGAAGGATTTTTTCCACTAAAAGCTTCGTATAGCTCTGTCTATGTCCAGTTTTCTTTCTGTAATGCTTTTTAGGCTTATATTTCATAACTATGATCTTTTTGGCTCTGCCTTGAGATAAAACTTTACAGGAAACTGATGCTCCTTTTATATTTGGATCTCCTACTGTAATTTCTCCATCATTTCCAATAGCCAGTACTTCTGTTAGATCGATTTTAGAATCAACTTCTGCTTCAAGCTTTTCAGCATAGAAAAATTCACCTTCAGATACCCTATATTGCTTACCTCCAGTTTTTACTACTGCGTACATTTAACACACACCTCCTTAATATAACGGATTCGCCTTTTAAGGTGAGCAAAATGCTACTTAAAAACCTTTTTAGTGCGATAACATTAGTATTCTATCATAAGTAAAGGGTGAAAGTAAAGAGGGTTTTATTATCGAAGAGAATGATCAAGTTTTCTTTTTCCGTGGATTATCAAATAAATTCGTACTAACTTTTTCTCCTCAAATATCTTATAAAATACAAGATAATTTCCTACATTCATTCTTCGATAAGCTGGTTTATCTGGATATGCTGAATATCTCGCTGGCATTTCTTCAAGCTCAGCAATTCTTTCATCAATTTCATCTATTACCTTATCTGCTGCCACTAAGCTGCTTTCACTA
Source organism: Oscillospiraceae bacterium (assembly GCA_009785875.1). GTDB lineage: Bacteria > Bacillota > Clostridia > Clostridiales > Clostridiaceae > WQUF01. The sequence continues at coordinate 2,645 of WQUF01000121.1, forward strand.
ATATAATTGTAAATTTCATGAAGATTCTTAATCGCTCGGTGCGAGTATTGAACCAAGTATCTCATAAGCGACCTTTGACCATTTTTATCGCAACTTCACGGTTAAACCATTCGGCTTCTGGCGCGTCACCCTCGCTTTCAGCTTTCTCCAGTTCATGCAGAATATATGCACGTTGAGCTTCTTCTTGTGCCTTTATTAAGTTCAAATAATCTGATTCAGAAATAAGAACAACATTCTCTTTTTTTGGACGTGCCACTATCACTGGGTTTCCGGCAAATGCTTCATCGCAAATCTTTTTACAGTTTCTGGCTAAGTCATTAACTTGAACAGCTCTCAAAACTATCACTCCTTTTTTTGTTTAAAATAAATATATGTTTAAATATATGTTTATTTTAACATATATTCTTAATTCATGCAATAATTCAAAAGTAATAATGAATAATTCTATATAAATTATAAATACTATAACAAGGTAGCTAAACCACAGATGTAATTTGCTAAAGGAGTGTGAAACTCATTCTAGTAGGAGATGTTATTCTATTTGAATCTCTTGGAAAGCTTGATAATGATTATTGTAATTTCTATGATTTTTACAATAGCCATGATGCAATTAATAACTAAATTAATTGTTTCGATTATCTCGCTTTGCATAGAATCACCACCTCTCATTAGAAATGGCAAACTACAACTGTTTTTTAGTTACCCATTAAAATTATTAACATATACTTAAAATTTAAATCATTTTTTTAATATTTTCTTTAAAAAACTCTTCTAGCATTCTGAATCTTACCTATAAATTATTATATTCAGGGAATCTTTTTTTGTGAAGTAACTATATGGATTTTAAGTAGATATTAATTTTAGAATTATTTAGTTAAAATTAAGCACATTTTTATTTGTGCTGAATATGATAATAGTGAAGGACTAAAAAACTTCAAAATATTAAGAAAGGAGGAATTTAGGCATGATCTCAAAATTTTTGAGAAGCAATGTGCTTGCTTTAGGCTACGACATGCTCTCGGAAGAGGGCAAAAACCTAAGCAAAACACAAAGGTTTGACTTTATTCCAGAGGATGGCACTCCTGAGGAACTATACGCTATAGCAACTGATATCAAAAGCATTCTTGTAAGTGCGCCAAAGGTAATAAGACAAGATTTATCATATGACCTAATTGAAATGTAGCTATGGAAATGGTAAGCGTTGAGTATAAGTATAAATTAGAAAATAATAATACTCGAATAGTAGCAATAAAGGACGTCAATCCTATGGTTTCAGAAGCTGAAATACTCGCTCTTGGAAATTCCCTTATTCAAAAAAAAGGGCATTATAAGGGAAGCAAATTCGTTAGTTTGCTTGGGTCTACAAAAGTAGTTACTACTAGAGAGACATTTTAAAATATAGTTCAATATGGCTGTTTATACTTTAAAGGCGTATAAACAGCCATTTTATAACAGTTATTTTTTGTAACATTTTTTGGTAATCTTAAATATACTAATATAAACACTATTTTATTTTAGGAGGATTTGTATATGGATTTTGCAGTAGAGATGAAAAAACTAATACCAGGATATGAGGAAATGTCTGGTGATTATCTTCTTCCAAGAGAATATGTGGATAATGACCCTTGTAAGGCTAGAAGATATATCATTCAAGAATATGAAGAGACTGAATCCACTGATATTAGGGCTAAAAACTTTAAAGAAGGTGTGGATATAATGGAAGATATCCAAAAGGTGGATATCAATCTTATGGAAGATGCACCTTCAAATTGGACATACTTGCCGCTTCCAAATGAGACGCAGCTTATTTCTTTAATGGCTTCAATTGAAAATATTGGTTTAATAAGCCCAATCATCTTGCTAAAGCATAAAAATTACAATAAATACGATGTTATCGAGGGAAAATCAAGAGTACTCGCCCTTAAAAGCTTATATAAAAGAAATCCTTTGGAAAAGTATAGATACCCGGTTTGCTTTATTTTAGACTCTGAGAAGGTTGATGAATACTATATCAGATCACTTATACTTGACTTGAATTTTCAGTATAGAAACATTCCACAGGATGTATTCATAAGGATGATATTGGAAAGACATGCGCTTTTAAAGAAAACCAAGAATTTTAAAAACGAATATAATTTAGCTGGAGTGCTTGCTGAAGAGTTTTTGATGTCAAAATCTTCAATTTATAATTATCTGGTTTTAGATAAACTTACCGAAGAGGTGAAGACTCTGCTCTTTGAAAAAAGGATAACACTAGAAATCGCAAGGTTATTTGCAAAATTGGATCACGATATTCAGCTTTTGATCTTAAATAGCGTGGATTTTAAAGATATAAACTGCTTTCACAGGATAAAATTTATTATTGGAGACGGCTCAATTAAAGATCCTGAAAAGATAAAAGAATTGATAGAGAAATCAAGAACGATGGTGCCAGAGCAGATAAGCTTCAATGTTACGATAAATAAGAGAATACTCGGTAAGGCATGTGAGAATTTAATAGATTTGAAGAGATATGCTGCTTTGAATTTTTCAGGAACCTTTGGGGACAATACAAACCGGTTTTGTAAGGTTTCTTTTGATCAAAATATAATAAAATACTACTTAGAACAGAATTTAATCGATGAGAAGACTGTAAATAAACTAACTGCTAAGACTATAAGAGAAATACTTTCGAAATGAGATTTGTAATTGAATAGGGCTTTTATCGCATAAAGGTGCATATCTTTAGGCTTTAGTCTAACCATGATGCGATGATAAGGAACCAAAAGCCCAAAAACCAAGGTGCGCTTTCCGACAAATAACAGTGAACATTGAACAATGAACAATGAACAGTTTAGGATATGAAGAGTACAGAGGGAAATATGAGCTTCTTTTTGCAAAAATTGTCTTTATACATAGAATTATTTATAATTTTTAGGAAATTTAATGAAAAGTTTTTTATGGTTTGGAGTAACATTTTTTTCTAAAATATTGGTTTTGGAGTTATTGGAAATTCTAATTTGATACCTTTGAATTATTCACTTTTCAATTGTATAATGAATATGTTGATAGTATTTAGAGTTATCAACAATTACGGCATTGTATTCGCTTGGTAAATACATTTCCAGACGAGAATATTTTCTCCGCATTGCGGAGAAAATTAAACTGGACAAGTATCAAAATCGTCATGTATATTGATGACCAATTAAAGCGCAATTTTTATATTGAAAAAAATTTACAGAATAGCGATGGTGATAATATATGGATAATCAAATTTACAATTTAATCGTAAGCTTTATTTGGAGCATTGCCGACGACTGTCTGAGGGATGTTTATGTTCGTGGTAAATATCGCGATGTTATTCTTCCGATGACTGTCATTCGCCGTTTGGATGCTGTCCTGGAAGATACAAAGGATGAGGTTTTGAAAATGAAGAAGCTGTTGGATGATTCGGGTGTCATTAACCAGAATGAGGCATTGTGCAGTGCAGCGAAGCAGTCCTTCTGCAATAGTTCTTTGTTTCGATTAAAAGACCTTACTAGCCGCTCAAACGAGCAAAAGTTAAAAACTGATTTTATCGCATATTTAGATGGTTTTTCACCGAATGTACAGGAGATACTAAAAAAGTTCAAATTCCATGTTCAAATTGATACTATGGTTGATGCGAATATTCTCGGTGCTGTAATTGAAAAGTTTGTCTCTCAGGCTATAAACCTAAGTCCATACCCTATACTTGATGATCTTGGCGGTGTTCGAATACCTGCTCTTGATAATCACACCATGGGAACAATTTTTGAAGAACTTATCCGCCGTTTCAATGAGGAAAATAATGAGGAAGCAGGGGAACACTTTACACCACGCGATGTTGTTGAGCTTATGGCTGATTTAGTCTTTCTTCCCATTGCAGATAAAATAAAGGATTCGACGTACTCATGTTATGATGGCGCATGTGGTACGGGTGGTATGCTAACTGTATCTCAGGAACGTTTGATCAATTTAGCAGAGCGCAAGAATAAGTTAGTGTCTATACACTTGTTTGGACAGG
>WQUF01000122.1 GCA_009785875.1 Oscillospiraceae bacterium
CCACATAGATATTTAGCTGATCTAAAGTTATATTTTATAAAGTTCAAAATGGCTATTTATACGCCTCAGCGTATAAATAGCCATTTTGCGCCAGCCCCTTGATTATTCATATTCAGGTTCAATTAAACCATAATTTCCATCTTTTCTTTTATAAACCACATTTACATCTTCAGAGCTGTCGTCTATATACACAAAAAAATTATGACCCACTAATTCCATTTGGAGTATCGCCTCTTCGGCACTCATAGGTTTTAAAGGAAAGCGCTTAGATTTTACAATTCTGCGTTCTTCTTCTTCAGGATTAGAATTGCCGTTATTTTCTAAAAATTGAAATTTTAACCCTTCACCTTGATGCCTTCTTTGCAATTTTGTTTTTTGTTTTCTAACTTGTCTTTCTAATTTATCCACAACCAGATCTATTGTCTTATACATATCATTTGATGAATCCTCAGCTCTTAGTACTATGCCATTAAACGGGATCATGATTTCTACGATATGATTGTTCTTTTGAATAGTTAGCGTAACCTGAGCATCAACATCTTGCGAGAAAAACTTGTCAAATTTATTTAGCTTCTTCTCAATAGTGCCTCTTAACCCCTCTGTAACTTCAATGTTACGACCATTAATGTTGATTTTCATATAAATTAGCTCCTCTCAAAATTATATTTTTTAGTCTTGTAAAATATTTATTTACATATATTCTAACCCTTTGGAATTTATTTTACAAGTATATTAAGATTTCAATTTTCGCTAAACAAAATCCCCTTATATGGCTTTTTTTGCAAGTGTCAATATGATGACATCTTCTATACCATTGTTCTTTAACACTTTAGCGCACATATATGAAGTAGCACCAGTGGTTAAAACATCGTCAATTAAGATAACCCGTTTATATTTTAGCAATAATTTCTTTTTTTTAATTCCAATCGCTTTTTCTAAGTTTTGCCACCTTTCATCTTTTGAAAGCCCGATTTGATCTTTTGATTTGTTTGATTTTGTTAAGATGTCCAATGTTTTAATGCTTGACATCCTTTCAATTTCTTTGCATATGACATATGATTGATTGTAACCTCTCTTAGAAAATGATCTGTATGAACAAGGAGCAGGCACTAAAAAATCTACTTCTTTAAAAAGATCGATGTATTTTAAATATAATAGCCTTGCTAAAAACCTTCCTGCATCAAAATCGTCTTTGTATTTTAAATTTATTATGAGCTTTTGCGTTATACCACTAAAATAAGAAAGCGATTGTGCAAAATAATCTTTATTCTCTGTTAAAAAAACTTTTTCATCGCAATATTTTATTTCGTTTATGCAATTCTGGCATAAGAAATCTTCTTGCAAAAATGGTTCAAGACAAATGGGACAAATATCTTCAGGTTCATAGATTATATCTAATATTTCATTTAAGATCTTTTTTGCATTTGCAAGAAGCCACTGTCCCAAGCTATCCTGTTTAATTCTCTGGTTAATTTTAATGTTTTTTCCACCTCTTTATTCTGTGTAGCACCGATTAAAACAATTTCAGATCTTGAATTTTCGTTTTTGACGTTTACTCTTCCACATATATTGATGATTTGCTTATAGTTTATAAGCTTTGAATCTGCAAATAGCAATATGATATTTTTATTTTCGTAATTGAATATTCTATCATCAAAGTCATTTGTTATAATTATTGCCATTTTAGATGCATTAAACTCATCTATGCTAATAAAATTTCTATTATTTTCATCTGTATATAGAACTGATAAATCTGTATTTTTATAATAGTTTTTTAAATACTTTAAAACATCGTACATCCTATTGTGTCCTGGCGTATATATTATCACATTGCTTCGCTTTCTTATTGACCAATTGATAAAATCATAAGCAAATGTACATATATCTTCTCTTAAGTTTACTTTTGTCTGGATAAAAATAGGTTCAACAAAAGCATATGGATATCGTCCTAATGGATATACAATATTTGACTTTGTATCGAATATGCGCTCCACAGAAAGTGCTATTGCTCTGCTATCATTTTCAAGCAGTTTTAAGATTAAACTTAATATATCATTTTTTTCATATCTTGGGTAACAATGCAAATCATCATAAATGATTAAATCAAAATAACAATTTATGCTTAAAGCATTTGGAAAATTGACAATATTTATTTTTCTTGTTTCCATTCTATCTGCATAATATATATAATCTTTAAAATTCCTGCTCTCTAGTTTTTTTATTATGGAAATCTCCCCGATTTCGTTGGTAATATATAATATCTTTAGATTTTCTTTATTAAATAAATTTAGCAATATATCTAAGGAAGTATATGGCAGTGATTGTATGTTTAAAAATCTCTCACCGCTTAAATACCAGCGATCTATCATTTTGTAAATATCGATTTTATAGTTCATTAAGCTTATTCACCTCTAGTAATTTCCCTAATACGCCATTTTAAAAGAGAACATCTTTCAAAAATTTTTGTATTTTTTATCATGAAATTTAGTGCTTTAACAGTACCTATCAATACCACAAATTCTTTAGCTCTGGTTATTGCAGTGTATAATAAATTTCTCGTCATAAGCATTGGCGCAAAAATATATATAGGCACTACAACAACTGGAAATTCACTTCCCTGGCTTTTATGGACTGTAATCGCATATGCAAGTTCAAGTTCATCTAAGTAAATATACTCATATAATACACGTTTATCTTCATCAAATATTATGACTAAAGCTTTAGCTTCATCATCGATATCTTCAATATAACCAATATCCCCATTAAAAATACCAGTGCCAGTATCTTCACCATCGTTTGAAATCCTTTGCCATTCTATCATATAGTTATTCTTTATCTGCATCACTTTATCTCCAGCCCTAAAAATGGTGTTCCTATATTCCTTCTCTTTCTTAGCAGGGTCTTTAGGATTTAATATCTTTTGAAGCTCTTCGTTTAAAGAACTCGTGCCTATGATCCCTTTCCTCATGGGAGAAAGCACTTGTATATCTTTTACCATATCCCAATTATGGTTAAATTTAGGTAGTCTATTGCTAACTAAATTTACCACTTCATCGCTCAGTGAATTAGGGTTAAAAGAGTTTATAAAATAAAAATCGCTATTTTTCTCATTCATTATAGGCATTTTCCCATTGTTTATATTGTGGGCATTCAATACGATATAGCTATATTCCGATTGCCTGAAAATTTCATTTAATCTAACAACCTTTAAAATATCGCTGTCGATTAAATCGCTCAGCACATTCCCTGGACCTACAGATGGAAGTTGATCAACATCACCAACCAATATAAGCCTTGTAGAATGATCTAAAGATTTTAACAAGGAATACATTAGGACTATATCTATCATAGATACTTCATCTACGATTAGTACATCGCACTCTAACTTTTTTTCTTTATTTTCAAATAAATAATCATTTTTTTCGAAACTTGAAATATCATCATCTATGCTGATTATCTCAAGCATCCTGTGAATTGTTTTAGCTTCTCTTCCTGCTGCAATAGACATCCTTTTAGCTGCTCTTCCGGTTGGTGCAGCCATAAAAACCTTATATTTATGTTTTTCAAATGTATGCAAAATGCAGTTTATGATTGTGGTTTTACCTGTACCTGGTCCGCCCGTAATTATTTCAATAGAATTTTTAAAGCTTGAAAATATTGCATCCTTTTGACTCTGTGAAAAAGATATATGATTTTTATGTTCAAAATCCTTTACTTCCTTTTCAATATCTATATCAAGGTCTCGAAGTTGATTAGTAGCCATCTCAACAATTTTTCTAGTGACTCCAACTTCACAATAATAAAACGGTATTGAGTAAACGCATTTAGTTCCTTCGTAATCTTCAATTTTTATTGTGGTGTCAAAAACTGCTTCATAAATGCCTCTTTCAATGCTATCATTTCCAACTAATAAAATTTCTTTACATTGATTTATGAGTAAATCATAAGGCATATATGTATTTCCAAGAGATGAAAACTTATTTATTATGTATTTTATGCCACATTTTACCCTGTAAGGTGAATTCATATCTATTCCTAAGCTCTTTGCTATTTTATCTGCAGTTTTAAACCCGATCCCTGAAATATCTTCCGTTAAAACATAAGGGTTATTTTTCACAGTTTCAATAGAACCCTCTTTATAATGTTGATAAATCTTCATACATTGATTTGGAGTGATTCCATAAGATTGAAGAAATATCATTATATTCTTTATATAAATTTGCGAAAAAAAAGATTCCTTAATCAATTCAATTCTCTTTTTCCCAAGGCCATCAATTTCTGAAAGCCTTTCAGGAGAGCTTTCTATTACATCTAAAGCATTTTCACCAAATTTTTCAAGTATCTTCTTTGCAGTTATAGGACCTATGCCAGTAATGATACCTGAAGATAAATATTTTTCTACAGCTTCCTTAGAACTTGGAATAATTTCTTCATATGATTCTATCTTCAATTGATTCCCAAACGTTTTATGAAGGGTCCACTCACCTTGAGCTTTAATGACCTGCCCTTCATCAATATATGGTAAAAAGCCTGTAATTGTTATTACACTCTCATCGCTTTTAATCTTTGCTATTGCATAGCCATTGTCTTCACTTTTAAATACAACACTGATAATTTCACCTTGGACTGTCTCCAAAGAATTCAACTCCTCAAAAGTTTATAATAAAATTATAACATATATTATATTAATGCAAATAGATTAGCATTGTGAATGGTATTATTAAAAAAAAATAATTATTTTTGTAACATTTCTTATTTTACGGATTAAGATAATATAGAGATAAATAACTGATCTTTATATTTGGAGGGAAATATGAATTATTCAAATTTTGTATCGGATAGCATCACAGAAGAATTCGGAGACGATTTAATGCCTCATTATCAGCTAAAAAACAGCAATTATAAAGTAACTGAAGAATATATTTTTTTTGAAGAGGATAGCGAAGGTGAAAAAGAATTTAAAAGAAAAAAGTTAGAAAATCGAGAGAGGAATTTTTCTAAAGGCGTGGATCTTTTTAAGGATTTTCAGTATTTAGATGTGCATACTTTAGAGGATGACGATACTGGATGGAATTACTTCAATGGACCAAATGTTTTGCAATACTTGGATTTAATTTCTTCAATTCAGAATATTGGCTTATTTACACCACTTATCGTGCAAAGAAAGTATAATGGAAAGCATATGATCATTTCAGGGCATTCCAGAGCAAAAGCTTTAAGGGATATCTATAAAAACACAAAAAATGAACGCTACCTGTATGCCCCTTGCTTCATAATTGGGGAAGATGTTGAGGAGTATTTTATTCGTTCTCTCATAATAGACTCAAATATTTCTTATAAAACCATAAGCCGCAAAGCTTACATGCGTGCGATTTTTGAGAGATTCGAGTTGTTACAAAGGACTAAAAACTATAAAAATGAAATCAATATAGCTCAAACTTTGGCGGATGAGTTTGGAGTTTCAAGGAGTACGATAAACAATTATTTAGCATTAAAAAAGCTATGCCCTGAAGCTCAAACTTTAGTCTCTACTAAAGAATTGAACCTTACTTCGGCTAAAATTCTCGCAAAATTTAGGCATGAGGATCAGCTCTATATTTTAGAACACACAAATATTAAAAATATAAATGAAAATTTCAAAGCAAATATATTAACTAAAAATATAGATTTAGAAAAGCTAACTCAAAAGGAGTTAGATGATAAGATAGAGACTTTAGAAAGAATAGTTCCAGCAACAACTACTGTAAATGTAAAGGTTGCAAAGGACAGATTGGTAAGATTTTTAAAACTCGTGATAGATTTTAAAAAAGTAGAATTAGCAGGATTCTCAAGACTTAAGGATAGAAAATATATCAAAAATACTGTGAATGTATCTTTGAATATAAACCATATGAAATACTACGTCTCAAAAGGTTTAATAGATGAAGATTTAATTAAAAGAGCGTGTTCAAGCGACTACTACACCATAACAGTGAATAATGAATATTGAATATTGTATCAGTGGTAATAGTAGCTGTTATTAAGACCTTAATATATGGATAAAGTCAACTGTTGATAAGCCAAATACTGTGCGTAAATCTATGCTTCGACGGCGTTTTTCGGTAAATTTCTGTGAAAAGATGAGAATCATTTGAGGTGCAATTTGTTCGGCGAAAATTGGAATTTATTAGGATTTAATTGGAATGTACATAGACTGATGCAAAAAACATTGGAGAAAATGATGAACGATTTATTTTATGAATAGGAACATGTTTAAGGTGATGGTGTGTAAAAAAGAGTAAAATTTATACTCAACTTTTGTTTGTGCTATAAATTTTAGAATATTTCTTTTTAAAATAGTCAATAATTATAATAAATATAGAAATTATTTTTGTACCATTCACCTTTTAAATAGAAGATGATAAAATATAATTAAAAGAAAGGGTTATCATGGCAGAAGAAATAGCATATCAGGCTAAAGATATTTTACTAAAGAGGTTAAATGAACTTTATAAAAGTACAGCACTAAAGATGTATGGTCTTGACTTACCCCCTATAAAAAATATATTGCCATCTAACTTGCCTGAATTGAAGGTCGATGAGAAACGAGCCGATAACA
>WQUF01000123.1 GCA_009785875.1 Oscillospiraceae bacterium
TCCATACTGATAAAAAGACTTTCTAAAATTGATTAAAAAGAAAGATTGGAGATAAATATTAATGCCTGCAAATAAAACTAAGAAAAAAGTACCTTTAAATATGGACGAGATTATTAAAATGATGTTTAAGCTCTCTGAAAATTAATTATAAAAGCTATACCAAAATAGAGAAGGAGGCGGTTAGGGTGAGTGAATCGTTATGGAGCTTTGATAAATGGCGAAATGAAGGAAGAAAAGAAGGAAAAATAGAAGGCATAAGAGAAGGGAAAAAAAAGAGAGAAATGGAAATGGCAGAAAATCTAATAAAAATAGATCTACCGATAGAGCAGATAATACAAGTCACAGGACTCTCCGAAAAAGAAATTATGAAAATAAAAACACGATTAATACAGTAAAGATCAAAAATGAAAAGGTACAGATAAAAGATTTAAGAAATAAATTTTGAATAAAATTAAAGAAATTGCATAATACTATGCAGAATAGAAAATGTTATTCATAAATGGTAACTAGATGGCAGATGTTTTTTGCCTGGTGAAGGTGGATTCACCAGAATCAAAAAAGACGATAATTTTCCTATTATCACTTTAATTAAATATTAAATTAATTATTGCGATTGTTTCGCTTTGCATAGAATCACCACCTCTTTTTTGAATTGGCAAATCTACATCTGCATTAGCTACCTTAATCAAAATAAAAGAGGTTACTTTTCTATTTCATTTAAGTTTTTAATAACTTTGACAATGCTTATTGTAAGACCAATAACTTTTACAATAAGCATTCCACAATTAATAATTAAATTAACTGTTTTTTTCTATTTATTTTCTTAAAAAATCTTTGTTGTGTCACAAAATTAACTCTTTCCTAATAGTATAATATGAAGCTTTTATTTGATTGTTAATATGACTTTTTCGCTATTTTACGTCATTATGATAGAGTTATACCATAGTCTATATTATAATGAATATATAGCTATTAATATTAATGAAATTTATTATTAAAAGTTTGCTAAGGATAGGTGATTGAATAGTGAAAAAGCGAATATTGTCATTCATGTGCACAGTACTTATGTTTCTGACTGGATGTACTCAAGCAAATACATCTGATATAAAAACTTCTCCTACAACTTCTACAACAAATAAAACTATTATACTAGCGCAGACAACTGATACTACCAAGGAGATATCTATAAAAACAGATAACACATCAGATTCTATGGAAAAAATAACAGAGCCTATTTCCGCTTTAGCAATACAAGCAGATTTTGTCACTGAAACAAGCAATGATGTGCAATTCGGTCCCAGATTAACACCTGATGGAGCAAATTGTTTCTTTAATGAACACGAAGTCATCACAGCTGAAAACAATCCAGGTTCTATTAGTTCTGCTGAGGTTACCATAGATAATAACTTTGCATGGGAATACGTCAATGGGACACCAATTTTGATGATACTTATTGATCCTGAAAAGACGTGGCAGGATGAAGATTATCTTACTTTACCAAAGTATGGACATCCACTTGTGAGCAAATATGGTTCAGAAATCGATATAATCTGGACAAATCCAGATAATACCGAAGATGAAATTTTTCTGGAATTTCAAGTTGGAGATTCGAATATGCGGGTTCATGTAAACTCTCCAAAAGGTATAAATAATGAGGATGGTTATACTGATACACTTGTGACACCACCATTTATCGATGGCACAAATGCTAATCGAGTTTATGTACCGCTATATGCTATTTTGTATGAAACTGGTGGAGGTGTGCTTTACGATCCACTTGGGGAAGGAAGCGTTTTCATATATTCTGGTGATGCAATAACTGGCTATACTGGTATGTGGGAAACCTCTGATAGGGGCGAATATCGGACAGATGTGGTTATTAGTGGACAAACATATTCCATTTCATCTTACTGGAACGGATTGGAGCTTAAGTCTGATGGGACATTCACTGAATCTGATCGCTTTTATCAAGACGGCGGAGAATGGGTGTTGACGGAGAAAAATGGTCACTATGCTTTTTTTGGAAGGATACTCGCTATGAAATATGAAACAGAATCTGAGTATAGAGGTACAGATTACAATGCATTGATACCTTGTAGAGTTAATGAACTTTCAGAAGGATGGGGCAAAGTGACTGGTGCATGCGTGTATGCGAGATTTATTGATGAGTGGGATGAAGGATTTCTTCAGATTCACGGCTGGAATCCAATGTATTCTAACATGGTAGATAAAGGGGAGGCAGCTCCAAGACCAGGAAAAGCAACACAATAAATTAGTTATTAAGCCATCTACTTCTTGTAGATGGCTTAAATTAATTTAAATTCAACTCATAACCATTAACTTTTTGGTTAAACTAACTAAAATTATTGTAGGAGAATGAAAAATGAAAAAGAAAGTGTTTTTTACTTTTGGTATTTTAGTTGTAGCAATTGTTATCGTACTCATATATAATATAGTATCCGGATCTCATAGAAATGTTTCCGGTGCTTTAAATACTATAAAACTTATAAATATTGCTAAAGATTGTTCAATAATAGCTGAGGGTACAGGTAATACAAATGCATTGACTGACGGAAATTCTTCAACCTGGTGGTGCACGAACAATAGTAACTGGCCTACTTCCTTGATAATTGCTCTTCCAACCAAGGGAGTAATTTTAGACGAGATCGATTTAAAATTTTTGCAGGAAACTCAATTCCCTAAAAGATCTTTGGATATAAATATAGATTATGATTTAGTTGGGGGAAACACATTATCTACAGGAGCAAGCGATTTTAAATTTTTTAACAATGATTTCTCTTTTGTATTTCCACCAAATTCACTTGTAAATAAATTAAAGATTACCCTATCCAATCCTAAAGATGCTGGAAATGTAGGGAAATTTTGGCCTGCTATTCAAGAAATAGAGATTTATTCTCCTAAATCTTAAAACAAATATGGTTTATTGTACCAAATACATTTGTATTTGGGAAGATGGAGTAAAAAATAATGGATGAAGATAAAAAAACCAGCAAAAATTCCAGATTGCTTGAGATCATAAAAGTTTTAACATCTCACAATGTATTGATAAATTTAGCAAGGCAGACAAATCCGGCTGAAGTGAGAGAGGCATTGGAAAAGCTTGGGCCAACTTTCATAAAGCTAGGTCAATTGCTATCTATAAGAGACGATATAATTTCAGAAGAGTATATAGATGAATTCAGGAAATTGCAGGATGATGTTAAAGCCGATGATTTCAATATTGTAAAGAAAATAATAGAAGAGACAACAAACATGAACCTAAGCGATGTTTTTGAGGAGCTAAATGAAGAGCCTCTCGCTTCTGCATCGATAGGTCAAGTTCATTATGCTAGACTACTTTCTGGAAAAGAAGTAGTGGTAAAAATACAGCATCCTGGAATATATGAGAAGATGAGCACAGATATAGAGCTTTTAGAGAAAGCAATTCCCCTAATAAAATTCATCCCTAGTGCAAGTACTATAAATCCTTATGATATGATGGATGAACTTAAAAAATCACTGCTTGTGGAATTGGATTTTAACAAGGAAGTAGACAATATCGAAAGATTTTATAACAACAATTTAAACGAAGATATAATATGCCCAAAGGTTTATAAGCAATTTTCTTATAAAAACTTATTGATAATGGATTTTATGAGAGGGGTAAAAATATCTGATTATATCGCTGAAAAAGATGAAGAAGTCGATGGTATAGATAAGAAAAAGAAGATTGCAGATACCTTGGTTACCAATTACATAAAGCAGATCTTTCAAGATGGTTTTTTTCACGCTGATCCTCACCCTGGCAATATTTTAGTATGTGAAGATAAATTAGTTTATTTAGATTTTGGCATGATGGGGGAGCTGGACGAAAAGACCATAGAAAAGCTCAATAATATCGTAGCTGCTTTAGTAAAGGAGGACGATGCTTTAATTGCAAAGGCTATTTTGGGTTTGTGCAAGCACTCTAAAGATGTGAATATGGATGCTTTAACTATAGATGTGGGAAGGCTGTTTTCCAAGTATTACGATATGTCCATAGGAGACATGAACCTTCCTGAGATTTTTACAAATGTGACAAGAGTGTGCTCAAAAAACCGTTTGATCCTCCCTTCTAATGTTGCTTTGTTATTTAAAGGGATCAGCACAGTGGAAGGCATAATGCAGAGATTAGACCCCAGTTTTTCTTTTATGACTGCTATTGAGCCTTATGCGTATAATTATTTAATACATAAATTTGATTTTCAAAAAGAATCCTTGCAGCTTTTAAAGAGTTTGATTAAACTGATCAGGTTTGCTCCAGATATCCCTGTTAAATTATCTAAACTATTGGATGAGATGTTAAAGGGTAAATTTAATTTTAGCTCTAATAAAGCTGAGAACTCTGCTAATATTTCTTTATCAATTATAATTGGAGCTCTGATTATCGGGTCTTCGGTGGCTTTACAAGATGACAAGGTGTTTAATTTTGGTACAGTTGGTCTTTTATTATCATTTGCTTTATCCTTATTTCTCTTATACAATATTTATAAGAAATAATTTATAGTGAAGGTGTTTTATGAGTTTTAAAGCAATTATTTTTGATTTAGATGGGACATTGTTAAATACTTTAAATGATATCGTGCGTAGCTTAAATGAAGTTTTAAAATGCCATGGATTTCCTATTCATTCTTTTGATGAATATAAATATTTTGTAGGAAATGGAGCTAAGACTCTTATAGATAGGGCGGTGCCAAAGGATACGGAAAGTTTTGAAAAGGAAAAAATGTTAGATGAATATTTAAAATACTATGGAGAGCATCAATGCGACGACACTTGCGTTTATGAAGGGATGAGAGAGCTTTTACAGGATCTAAATGAGGCTGATATTTCTATTTCTGTGCTATCGAATAAGCCTCATAATTCAACTGTTCAAGTGATAGATCATTATTATAAAGGTATTAAATTCGATTGCGTGTATGGTCAAAGATCCGGTATACCAATAAAACCTGATAAGACTGCTGCTATTATGATCTCTGAATCTATACATATTCCTCCTTCAGAAATAGTATTTGTGGGGGATAGCAATGTGGATATAGAAACTGCAATTAATTCTGGAATGTTTCCTGTAGGTGCTCTTTGGGGTTTCAGAACTAAAGACGAGCTACTCCGGTATGGAGCAAAGAAGCTTGTTTTACATCCTAAAGAGATTTTAGATATATTTTGTGACAAAGAGGCTACTCGTTAAAGACAAATTATAGAAGATTTTGTGAAATAGGTTTAAACTTAGTTTAGGAGGTGATTTTGTGAAAAAGATCATAATGAATAAAAAGGAAGTTGCGGACGAAAATGAAACTGAAGTAAAGCCTAAAATCGTGAAAAAGATTACTACAATTAAGTCCAAACCAATTTCCCCATTTGATGTTGAACAAGAGAGGGACAAGTAAAGTTTTTTCATAATTTTTTGTTTGTAGCAAATACTAATAAAAAATTATGAGGTGATGCTTTTTGGATTATAATAGATATAAAAAGTCTTTAATCGATGAAAAGAATTCTATAATTAACAGAGTAAATGATAGTAAAGAGGATTTAAATAACCATACTGAGCTTTCGTATTATGATAATCATCCCGCTGACACTGGATCTGATCTATATCAAATGGAGAAGGATATCATCTTGAATTCCAGGGATGAGGATACTCTACAAAAAATAGATATTGCTTTAAATAGGATGGAAAATGGGACATACGGTTTTTGCGAAATTTGTGGTGCAAGGATACCTGAAGAGAGGCTGGAGATAATTCCATATACAAATATTTGTGAAAAATGTCAAAATGAAGAATATAAGTATACAGCTCACAAAGCAAATTTAGATGTCCCAATAAGGTATCTGGAAGAGTTTGATGTGGTAAAGGAATTTAACTCACGTGATAAGATCTATGAGGATGACGACGGGCTCAATAGTGATAAATTTCATGGAAATATAAATAGCACAAAGTTAACTTAGATTTTCTTTAAATAAAGCGGCTTTTCTGTTTTTGAAAAGCCGCTAATTTTTTAACAAGAAATGATTAGTATGATTATTTTACTTTGTGAAATAGAGAAGGTTTGAAGTGCTATCGTATCTCCATGAAAATCCAAACATCGCTTTTAAATCATCTGCAGATACGGTGTAATTGCTGCCATTCATTAAAACTTTATCTGGAAGAGGCGTATTGACACCGTTGATTGTAGCGCATGTACTGTTTACTGCGGTTAGAACTGTTGTAGTTCCTCTAACAAGTGTGATTTGGTCATTTGATATTGAAGCTGAACCTCCGATATACTGTACGAATGCTTGAGCAGAAACGTACCATTTCCCATCGATTTGCTGTGGATCGACAAGCACATAAGGTTGTTGCAGCATATTGCCGTATATCACCATTCTCGTGTTGCTGAATGTAGGAATCGCTGCTTTAGTGTTTGCGCATTTATCCATAACATAGTGGTCTATAGGAGTTCCATCCTGTTTGAATGCGTTAATAGTGAGCGTATTTCCATCTACTGAAGCGGTTATATAATTAGGTTGATCCTGTGGATCATAGAAAAATGCATCCCATATCTTCGAAGATAGGTCAGGATAAGATTTATTGCCGCTTCTGCCTACTGTATAATATACAGTTCCTTGTGATATGCTACTTACGAAAGTATCGTTGTTTATTGGATATGTTCTTGATACGTCGTGATCATGTCCATTAAATACAATATCTACATGATATTTATCGAAGATCGGACAAAACGCTGCTTTTATATCTTCATTGGTCCTTGTTGCTTTGTTGTAGTAAGGAGTCTTGTGGAAAAAGACGATTTTCCATGTCTTGTCAGTATTCTTTAAATCATTGTCTAACCATGTTTCTTGAGCTGCAAGTATATCACCGTTGATTGGTGCCTCTTCAGCTTCCTGGCTGTCCAGCACAACGATATGTACATTCCCATAGTCGTAGGAGTATGTTTGTCCTAAAAGACCTTCTGCGCCATTAGCAGGCAGCTTGAACTGTGCTTCCCAATAAATAGGTTTAACGCTGGTTGAGTAACCTCCAGGCAAATATGTTTCATGATTTCCTTGAGCAGGCATATCTGGTATTGTATCGATTACTCCTTTTGCTGCTGGGAACCAATTCTCCCAATGATTGTAATCTTGACCGATTTCGACTGGGTCGCCGACATTTACGAAAAATTTAGCGTCGGGATTTGCTTTATATGCATTTTGGATTGTAGTTTGCCAAGGAGCATAGTTTGGATTTGCTTGATCTCCGCTTTGGCTGTCACCAAAAATGAGGAAGGAAAACTTGTTTGTATTATTGGCTTCAGTAGAGAAAGTATGAACATCGCTCCAATTAACCCCGTCACCGACTCTATACACATATGCTGTACCCGATGCTAGACAAGTAAGCGTCGCTGAATGGATATAAAAGTTTCCAGTGTTTGTGTCAAATTCAGTTGCTGTTTCTTTTACAGATAGAGCATTGCATGGGAAAGATGCCTTGTCCGAGTACTTAGCATATTGAACAATACCATTTTTAACAGTGAGGTCGGTTCTCCACGTGATCGTTTGCGTTGTCAAAGGGCTTTGCGTCCATGTCAGAGTAATGTGGTCAGGAACTGCAGAAGCTCCAATTGTTTGAGCTACAGCAGAGACGTTGCAGAGAACGCTAAGAAGCAGGATTAATGACAGTAACCAAAATACCAGCTTGTTTTTTTTGTTTGATTGCATGATTGTCCTCCTTATTTTTTAGTCTGAAATCGCATACATTTTTAGAATACTGTAATTATACTATATACATGAAGAGGTAATCAATTATTATTTGGTAAAAAAATTAAAATTTTCCAGACATTTTAATACAAAATTTATGGTATTCGAAATACTATAAAAAATATTTTTATTGTAACATTTTTAAGTTCTATTTATATGATGATTGTAGTATTAATAATATTGGAAATAAGATGAGGAAGTTTTCTTTGTACATATTATTTTTAAGAGGAGAATAGAAAATGGATGAAGTAATAACCCTAGAGGAATATGACTTGAACCTTTTGAATGAATTAAAACAAGAGGGAATAATAAACCGAGATGAGATCAGAAAAAATTTGCTTTCCTTTGATAAATTGCAGTTTTCAAAAACAGTAGACCGAATTGATCTATATGATTTAGTAGAAATGGATACTACTACTAATTTCTTTTCTTTCCCTGACAACGAAGAATTCTTAGACCTCGTCTCTTCAATAGAAATTTTTGGGATAGTAACTCCGCTCGTCGTCACTAAACGAGAGTCAGATGAAAAATACACTGTTGTATGCGGAAGAAATAGGCTACTCGCTTTAAGGAGCCTCTATGCCAATAGTAAAGATGATAGATTCCGAAGCGTACCCTGCATTCAATTAGGCAAAACCGATCCTATGATGCTTCAAGGATTGATAATAGCCAGTAATTTAAAATATCGAAAGGTGTCTTTAGAAGATCGAATCAAATCTATATTTATTTTAGATACTATTTTATCTAAAAACAAAAAATATCGCAACGAGTACAATGTCGCTGAGGTCATTGCGCAAAAAACTGGTGTAACGAGGAATACTGTGAATAATTATTTAGCATTGAGAGGATTATCAGATACAGCAATGGATTTAGTGAATAAAGGGCATTTAAATCTAACAATTGCAAGGATGCTGGCTCGTGTTTCCCATGAAAAACAGGACGATATAATAAATACTTTAGAAGAAAATATAAATGATTTCAACAAGGTGAGGTCTCTTACTTCAAAGATTTACCCTCAAAGCAGCATGAAAGATGAAAAGACAGGTAAGATGGTACCTTTAACCTGGGAACTTCATTTGGAGAGTGCTAAGAAAGCTGTTGAGGAAAAGACTACTATAAAGATAACTGTAGTAGCAGAACTTGTAGGGGAACTATTGGAAAAATTATTTCAGGTAAAAGATGGATATGTGAAATTAAATCCAACTAAAAATGGGAATAAATATATGAAAATAAACGTAATTGATAGGCATATGAGGCAATACTTGAATAGAGGCTTTATTAGTCAAAATATCTATGATAGAGCGGTTCCTAAGAAAGATCCTAAAGGGATGGATTTATTGAAATCATTAGGGCTTTAAAATTTAAAAAATATGTAGGAAATTTTTATATAAATTTAGTCAAATTTAAATTCGATATAAGCATTGGTACGCCTGGTTTTTAAGAAAAGAACATAGGTCTGGTTTGTGTATGGAAAAATAAATACATGATTAAATAAAATGCATATAATGGTATTGATAAACTTATAATAGCATATAGGGTATATTTTAATCATGTATATATAGCCATATAGTGAAGTAATGCTGCTAAGGTAAATTTTTGCTTAACTTTAGCGTTTTTATGTATTGACTAAAACATGGATAATTGCTGTTCTTTGGTTTCAAACCTCTTCAAATAAGCAAAGACATCGTCGGTTTTATAAAGGATGCCATTCTCTCTGCATATCTTTTGAAAAATAACCATCAGCTTCTTATTATTTGGACTTAAGCATTCGTATGACTTGCTAAATTGATTTATATATTTTTGCTTCAAACCTGGAAAATCCTCATCTAGTTTTTTATAAAAATATTCTCTGTTTCCATCCCTCAATGTAACGCCGAAACCAAAGCATAAGATACCTAAAACATCAGTCTTTACGCAATAATCGAGAATTCCAATCAAGTTTTCTTCTGTGTCATTTAGAAAAGGCAAAATAGGGCAAAGCCAAACCACAGTAGGTATTTTTGCTCCTTGCATAGCTTTAAGTACAGAAACACGCTCTAATGTTGTGGATACATTGGGTTCAATCTTCTTGCATAAATCTTCATCATAGGTGGTTAAAGTGACTTGTACCACGCATTTTGTTTTATCATTGATCTTTTTTAATATATCCATATCTTTAAGGATACGAGCAGATTTTGTCAGTATTGTGAGTCCGAAACCATACTTTTCAATCAGAGCAATGCATTCTCGTGTAATCTTTAAGTCGCTTTCAAGATGCAAATATGGGTCACACATCGCTCCTGTGCTGATCATGCAGGGCTTTCTTTTCTTTTGGAGCTGCATTTCTAAAATTTGAGGTGCATGATTTTTTATCTCTATGTCCTCAAAATCGTGATTCATCTGATAGCACGCACTTCGACTGTCGCAATAGATACAGCCATGTGTACATCCACGATAGAGATTCATTCCATTTTGCGGGGAGAGAATTGTTTTATAATCAGCGTAATGCATTCTCTAAATAGCACTCCTTTATAGCAGTTAAAAGTATTATATATGAACAAGTGTACGATTTCAAGTTTCTTTTTAATAGAAAAACTCCCACTAAGTTTCCTTAAGTGGGAGTTTTCTAAATGATTACTAAAATTTTAAAGAAATGTCTTGGTATTAACCTACAATATATAATACTAATAATCATTCAAAAATATTCTTAATTTCAAAAATATTTTTTATAAAGTCATTTAATATTTTCATTTCCAGGAAAAATCACAAGTAGCACCATTTTAAAATTTTGAACAGCCAAAACAGCATGTGGTTTATGAGAAGGCATTATTATTGTTTCACCCTTATTTAAGATATATTTTTTATTATCTATTGTGATTTGACCTTTCCCATCAAGACAAGTTACCATTGCATCACCAGAAGATTCATGAGTGCTTATTTCCTCGCCTTCGCCAAAAGCAAATAAAGTGAGGCTTACAAAATCATTTTGAACTAAAGTTTTGCTGACGATTTGACCCTTTAAGTAATCAACTTGATCTTTTAATAATAGTATATTCTCAAAATCTATGTTTTTAATATACTTATTCTCCATAATATCCACTCCAATTATTTTATATATTTATTGTATCACATAAACGGAGCTATTGCAAAATGGCTATTTATACGCTGAAGCGTATAAATAGCCATTTTGAACTTTATCACGATACAACTATAGTTATGCAACAGCACCGTTAAATGGGAAAAAAATTTTCAATAATGTTTGTCTTATTGTTCGGTTTGTTTCAAAAATGATCATATTTAGTTGACACATCTGTTTTTTTATAATATCGACAAAATCTAATGAAATCAATGCATTTAAGTGAGATCAAAAACATTGAGTGTCAACTAAATATGAAACACACCTATTGTTCTTCAAGTTTATCTTGCATTAATTCAATGGCTTCTTCTCTTCTTTCATTTTTTGAATCGATGTCGTGCCTTATATTTTCATCATGTTCAGCATCAAAAGACAAATCTGAAAATTCGATGTTTTCCTTAGTATTCTCAATAGTTTCTTTGATATCACTTACGTAATTTGCTTTATTTTTCCTCGATTTTTTTGACATAACAAAATCTCCTTTTTTATTTTTTCATTATTATGATTTCTAGATTTTAAATAAATATTCTCTTATCATATTTATACTCATCCACAATTTTGTCATGGTACCTCAATCTCACATGTTTCTCTGATCTTTGTATAAATGACCTTATTAAACTTATTATCGATCCCATATCTGGAAAAACCAACATAAAAGCTTTTATTATTGTCATAAACCCACTTATAAAGCCTAACAGATTCATCGTAATTAGGATTCGTAACGTTAGTAACCTTACAAAGATAACCTTCACCAAGAATTTTAATAACTTCATCGTAAGTCATATCATATTTCACATCATTTGTCTTTTCTATGTTTTTTATATTCGGAGGAAACAGTTTATTTTTATTGTCCTTATTATATAATAACTGTTTTGTACATACTTTTTTATATTCATCTGCAAGAATTAAAAGTCTAACTGTAGAGCCTCTATAGGCATAATTATAATAGGTATCTTCGTAACCATCAATTCCAATATAATCCAGTTTATTTCCAAATATATTATTTACGTCATCTAAACTCATTCCTAAATTAATATTATCAAACTTTTCCAATGTAATTATATTATCATTTACTTTTGTAGAATCTTTTAAATAATTGCTATTCAAGGCTCTAATCAATTGTCCTTTCATATTAAAATAACAAATTAATCCATATCTCAATATTTTACCATCGTTTTCATATCCCCATGCGTATCCTTCCCTTAACTCATATGGAGAAGCATTTCTATAAACTTTTTCAATTAAAATACAATTCTCGCCTAAAAGTTTCTTTACATCACCTTCTATCATTTTTGGCTTTAATGACAAATATTTATTTTCATTTGCTAAATTTAAATTATAGATATTTTTTCTATTATCTATATTTGCCCTTTTTAATACGAGGAGATCACCATTATATATTAGAGTAATTCCTTTAAAATAGTATGCGTCTAAATTATCAATTTTTTTAACACTTGATTTTATTCTCAATAATTCTTTCGCTTTTTCTATTGTTGTTGCTGCATTTATCTTTTCAAATGCTTCATAATTCACATATCTACTATAATAGAGATTCAATGCAGTTTCATAAACATTCCATACAATATTATAAATACGATATATTCTTAAACCGAGTATAGCTAATATTAAAACAATTAACGAACTTCGTAAAATCATTTTTTTAAAGGTATATTTTTTCATATATTTCACCTACCGACTAAATGTATAAGTATGTTTATTTTGTTCAGATAATAAACAAACATACATTTATTCATATCGGTTATTGGATTATTTAATCAAATTTAAAATAAAATTTCCGTATTCATCTCCCATAGGTAAATCATAGTCTATTTTTATCCTCTTTCGCATACAAGTGGTCTCTATTTCAAGCTTTTTATCGAATCCTTTTTTCTCATATTCTTCAAAATAAAGTCCAACACCTCTCTTTTGCCAATTGGGAATGTCATTAAAATTAATTCCATTTTGAAAGAGAAGCTCATTTTTATCTGCGACAGACATTCCCAATAAAAATTTTGTAGCAGCATTTACAGATTCACCATTTTTTCTAAGCGTATAATAACAGTAAGAATTTAGAGAATTTCTAAATGCATCTTGATTTCTCCATCTAAAATAATCCACAACCAATTCTTTATTAGGAAATTGACAAACTCTTGAATCAAAACAGCCAATATCTGAAAGCAAAAGAGAAAACTTCGCACTTGCTTCTCCAGCAAAGATAGAGTTTAATTTTCTAATCTTTCTGTTAAATCCATCTTCATCAATATGCAGAAGAAGTGAAATCTCATCACTTTCAGTATATGCATAAGTCACTTTAAAGCCACATTCCATTAGATATTTTGTGGTTTCAACCATATAATCCCTGAATTTAATATCAAAAGGGACCTCGAATTTATGTATCTTCTTGGTTAATTTTGTAAAACCTCTTCCGTCAAGCCGCATGATGATGAACATATTTGGCAATACACAGAGGTCTAAGGACGTTTCATACACTCTCATCTTTGCATCTAAATCATCAAAATTCATCTTTATACTCCTCTACAATAAAATCATATTTTTGAATTAATTTGTAACAATAAAAACACATATTTAATATTATATTCATGTAGCAGAGAAAAGTAATGCTATTATAAGGTAGTTTAAAAATTATTATTCAGTGCCAAAGAAAATAAAGTACGTCCTTGTTACAAAAATAGATTTCTGGTAATATGATAAATAAAAGAAAAATATTACAAGGATGGTGAACGATGAGTGCAAGTAAATATAGCAAATCATGAATGTACGATCATTTTTTACCGATATTGGGGCTATTGTTTATTTTGCGAAAATCATTGAGTGGGAATTTCCTAATTTTTCAGTATCTAGATGTTTTGATGCTCTGTTAAATTTACAAAACATCCTTGAAAAACAAGGATGCATAGAGAGCCGTGAACACAGATTTTTTCTTGTGTGTAAAAAATTTAATTAAACCATTACCGAAATTTAACAATTTGTTCTTTGTGTTTCTTGGGTTTAAATACTACAGTGGTAGTATAAATTTTATTTTTTTGATTTACATTGACATATATGTTTTATATGTCAATAATAAAAATGAAGAGGTGATTTTAATGGCAAAAGAAGCTAGTTTATATATTGGTGTAGATGAAAAAATAAAGGAAGAAGCAGAAGAGTTATACGCAAGTTTTGGAATAACAATATCGGAAGCAGTTAAAATGTTCTTATATAAATCGCTTATGGTTGGGGGAATACCATTTGATTTAATACAACCAAGGTATAACGAAGAAACAGAAGCTGCCATGCAGGAAGTAAAAGATATGATGGAAGGTAAAATTCCTAGTGAACACATGACTGTTGATGAATTTATTAAGGAAATGGAAAAATAAAAAGGAATTAATTAAGTCCAAATGAGAATCATTTGGACTTAATATCAATTACTATTAACTATTACCAATATTCACTATTCAATATTCACTACAATGCGTTTACTCCTTTCTTTATTAACAAGATTGGTACTAAGTTGCTAAGAACACTCGCATTTCATTTTCGCCTCTGTTCGCCCATAAAAAGTAAGGGATAAGCTTTGCAGTAGTTTGCTCTTTGATAGGCGGAACTGTTGTGTATAAATCTTCTCCTACATTATTATATTTAAATGCAGCAGCTTCCAGGACTATGGTTTCTTCTGGAAGACCATCAGGTACAGAGGACTCAGAGAATTTTATATCTTTTGGTAATATATATGCACCTAATAGCCTGGAATTATCCACTTCTTCCATGCAGTACACTATTGGACCACGCATTATTGCTGCTTTACCGATATTGTTTTGAAGCTCTGTTGTGCAATATATGAGATGTGGAGCCATGTGGAAAGTTAATTTTATCCTGTCGTTATTCCATTCTTCTTTGAGAACTATATAGCCATTTTCAGTTTTAAAATCTTGTTTCTTGCCATTTAGCTCCAGTGAAATAACAGGTGAATTTTCAGGATTTCGCAGGCAGAGTTTAAATTTTCCTCCACTCGCTGTTATTTCTGCTGTATCTTTATATGGATATCCGGTAATGATGCTAAGGTTTCGCTCACCATCTTTTGCTGATCCCTGACAGTAAAGGTTAACGTATAGAGAATCGTCTGTGGTGCCATATGCGTAGCCTCCAAGTCCCATTATGGTTCTCGCTATATTTGTAGGGCAGCAGGAGCAGTCAAACCATTTTTGTCGCACTGGTTTTACATGAGAAAGATTTGGGTCGCTCAAAATTCTTTTTGGATCCACCTCAA